>NZ_MVOM01000007.1:0-100962 GCF_002018895.1 Acinetobacter sp. MF4640
CAGCGTTCAATCTGAGCCATGATCAAACTCTTCAGTTAAAAATCATTAGTAGCTTATGGCTACAAATCTTGGCTCATCAATTTTCTGACAAATATTTCTCAAATAAACTTCGAGTAATTTTTACCATTCAATCAATGAAATATTTTCGATCGATCAATCAGTAAAAATCCACACAAGTTGTTCTTCATAATCTCTTAATGATCTTCTTGCTGATTCGTCACCAGCAAGCTAGGTCGGCTATACTACTCTCTTTCAAGAGAAAGTCAACTGGTTTTGTTAATTATTTTTAAACCTATTCAAGACTTCCAGATTCTACCGCTTGGGCTAAATCCTTGTTTCTCAACAAGTTTTAATCAACATCACCGCCGATGGATGTGCATTCTACAGCATTTCACACCCAACACAACCCCCTTTCTTCAATTATTTATAAAAAAACTTCCACTTGTTTATTTATTCAGCAAAATGTCGCTTTTTTACTAACATTTCTTAAAATTTGATTTAACAATGAGCAATAAAGAGCTGTTAAGATAGTTAAAAGATTATTTTTTTAATTCACCTGCTGATTATAAAGTTCCGGAACTCTTTTATATGCAACACATTCGCCACTTATGTGCTGGTCTACTCTTTGTAGGCTTTACAACATTTGCATTTGCTGAAGATGTAGCGCCTACAGCTGCCAGCGAAATAGATACCAGTGCTGATCCGCAAACAGCTCAATCTTCTTCGCTTAAAGAATTAAAAAATATTAAAGCAAAAGATTTAAAAGTAGATGCCAATGCAGCACAACCTGATAATGTAAAAGATCCGCTTCAACCTTTAAATAGACAAATTTTTGCCGTCAATGATGCTTTAGACCGTGTGATCGTTCGCCCAATTGCGGTGGAATATAAAGAAAAGATCCCTTCACCGATTCGTGACTCTTATAGTGGCTTCCGTAAAAACCTCGGTGAACCTTGGAATGCGGTAAACCAACTTATACAAGGTCGTCCTGGCCGCGCCGCAAAAACTTTAGGTCGATTTACCATTAATACGGTAACCACTTTAGGCTTTGCAGATCCTGCTTCGCGTTTGGGTTTAGAAACTGAAGATGAAAATTTTGGTACAACCCTTGGCTATTGGGGTGTTCCATCTGGCCCATACCTAGTACTTCCTGTTTTTGGGCCAAGTACTTTCCGTGATGGCTTTGGCTTGGTTATTGACGGCTATGCACGCCCACAAAGATACATATTAGAAGATGAAGAAGGCCTGTATTGGGCGGAACAGACTTTACGTGGTATTGATGTGCGATCACAACTGATTGATATTGAGGGTGCGATTCAAGGCGACAAATATTCCTCAATTCGTGATATTTATTTACAACGTAAAAACTTCATTATTGCTGAGAAAAAAGGCCAAGAAGCTGAAGGGATGTTCATTGATGATGTCGGTGATGATGATTCTTCTAGCTCTCCATCAACCAATGAATCGCATCAAATGTTAGATACGGAATAACAATGTATTGCAGCTAGAGTTGAATTTTTTTTCTCTAGCTGTAATTTGCTTGTTATAGTAAAGCAATAGCTTAATGCTAAGGATAAGCCATTTTTTTTATGTATTTCATTCAACCTTCTCGCCATATTCCATATTTAGAACAGGTGCTAGATACACTACCAAGTGTGCAAATGATTCGCATAGAAGACATTGATCTTTATGACCCGACTATTATTGCTATTGCCGATATCCAAGATTATTTAGATTATAAATGGACACTGCCTACCATTGTCCTTGCCTTTGAAAATGAAGGTAGTGCTTTAGCCCAAGCTTGGGAATTAGGTGCTTTAGCAGGTTGGATGTGGAATAAACTGCCCAGTAACCCACAGCAATCCTTACTCAAAATTGATGCTCAATATAAGCGTAATCAAGACAGTCGCGATCTGCCTTCCGCAGCAGAGTTACAAAAACGACTTTTACCAAACCCTATAGAACTCCAAAACTACACCGTTGAAACGTTTTTTCAGCCTTCTGCTTATTTGTCTGGAGACTGGTTTGATTATTGGAAAATTAGCGATAAAGAAGTGATGTTCTATTTGGCTGATGTATCTGGTCATGGGGTCACCAGTAGCTTATTAACCTCTTGGATGGCGGCTTTTCATGGTCGTGCCAAAACACCGCGTGGGTTAATTAAGAAACTCAATGGCATGTTGGTTCAAGAGAATATTGAAAAGCATATCACCATGATTGCAGGGATTTTAAACCTCGAAACACATCAACTTCGTTGGTCGAGTGCAGGACACTATCCCCCCGCAATTATCTTTGAGCCAAATCAAGCTCCTAAAATATTACATACCAGTAGTTTTCCTCTGGGCCTGACTGAAGAGCTGGAAGTTGAAGAGCATGAATGTGTGCTCAACCGCCATGCCCGCTTCATTATTTGTTCCGATGGTGCACTCGAACCTTTCAATGGTGGACTGAATGATCAGTTCACACAATTGGTCTATCATTTGCAAAATCAATCCTTTGAAGCACCAGAGCATGTTGCAGACGATATTGCTATATTAAGTTTACGTCGAATGAATTAATCAAATTATCAATAACTTATTACAATATCCTATCTTCTAAGACTGTTAGATACTTGAGTAAGTATTTGCCCTATGGGATAATTTCCTATCCTTCTCTGCAAATGGCATTTATATGTCAACAGGTCATGTTGAATATGCAAGCTTGAATGGAACGCATATTTTTAAGCTTATTGGCGAAGTGCGTGCCCAATCTTGTATCAGTCTAGACAAACTTTTAAACCGTATTGAACAACAGTCAAATGTTGTTGGTGCAATCGTAGATTTAACCCAAACTACATTCATCGACAGCACAGTGTTAGGCATTTTGGCAAAGTTAGGCTTAAAGCTTAAACAGATCCATAATATCCAAGCTGTCATGTTGTCCACCAACTCTGATATCACTACCTTAGCCAACAGTATGGGGCTAGGGCAGGTTTTTGTGATTTTAAACTACTGTGGCGATCCAAACGTTTGTACCCTCGAACTGATGGAAGAGCACATTACACATCGTAATATGTTAAACACCGTACTAGATGCACATAAAACTTTGATGGAACTGAATCAAAGTAATCAAAATATGTTTGAACCTTTGGTCAAACAGTTGCAAAAAGAACAAGACAGCCTCGATCAAGTGTCACAGCAACAAAACGCATAACAACAAATTTTGTAGGCCCATTTATGACTTTACTTTCTGTTGTACAGATGAACTCTCAAAATGACATTGAAGCAAACTTCCTTGTCATTGAGTCTCTCATTCAACAAAGTAAAGCAAATGGTGCTGAACTTATTGTGTTCCCCGAAAACTTCGTTTGTTTTGCCGCAGGTAAACAACGTGAGACCGCAGCACAGTTTGAAGACATTCAAAAGCGTTTAGAAAATCTTGCTCATCAATATCAGATCTGGATCGTCGCAGGTACTCTCCCATGCCCGTTCCGTCCAGATGGTTCTGTTATTGAAGATGGTCGTGTTCGTACAGTCAGTCTTTGCATTAGCCCTGAACGGACCGAAGCACGTTATGACAAAATTCATTTGTTTGACGTACAAGTTAGCGATGCTGTGGGTGGCTACCAAGAATCTAAGTTTTTTGAACCTGGTACAGATGTCGTTGTGGCAAAAACACCTTTTGGTAATATTGGCTTAATGGTTTGCTATGACTTACGCTTTCCTGAACTGGCTTTAACTTTACGCGCGCGTGGTGCAAATATTTTGACTGCTCCTGCTGCATTTACCTACACCACGGGGCAAATGCACTGGCAGTTATTATTACAAGCCCGTGCGATGGATAGCCAAAGCATCGTGTTAGGCGCAGCGCAACAAGGTTGGCATGGTGAAAAGAGACAAACTTGGGGACATGCAGCAGCAACCAATAGCCGTGGTCAAGTTTTGGATTTGATTCTTAACCCAGGCGCGCAGTTGATTACTGTACCTTTTGACTTGGCAGAACAAGTTCAAATCCGTGAAAGCATGCCGTTGATGCAACACCGAAAATTAGTGCAGTTTTAATCACGCTGCGATCGTTTAAAACAAGGTTATTCTTCGAACAAAAACTTCATATTGATTCACTACTGCTCTTTCATTGAGTATCTCTAGCTCTCATAAAATACATGACTCTATTTACCTTTAAAAATTAATAATCGCTCGAATCGCTCTCAGTTTTCATTCACATCGACAAGCCCTGATTGCGAATGTTAAAAAACGATAATAGCATTCTATATCATTGATTTTTAATTAACTAAACCTTCAACCTAATCGTAAGCACACTCTGTATAAATTTACAAAAACACTGCTTATTCTTTCTGCAATTTAGGACAGGATAAGAACTCAAATACAATATTCTGGGAATCACAATGTCTTTAGAAAAAGTAGTTTATACAGCACATGCTAAAGCGACAGGTGGCCGTGATGGTCGCGCAACCTCTTCTGATGGAATTTTAGATGTAAAACTCACCGTTCCTAAAGAAATGGGCGGCGCAGGTGGTGGAACGAACCCTGAACAGCTTTTTGCCGCAGGTTATTCTGCATGTTTTCTAGGTGCAATGAAGTTTGTTGCTAACCGTGACCAATTAAAAATTACACCTGATGTTTATATCGAAGGTGATGTAGGTATTGGCCCGATTCCAACAGGCTTTGGTATTCAAGTGACCTTGAACATTCACTTAGAAGGTTTAGAGCATGCAGAAGCGCAAAAATTAGTGGATGCAGCACATATTGTTTGCCCTTATTCAAATGCAACGCGTGGCAATATTGATGTGACGTTGAATGTGATTGTTTAATTTTTAAATGAACATCCACTTAAAAAGAAAGACTAATTTTTAGGTGGATTTAATTTATTCAAATATTCTATATTGACTTAAACAATGTAGAAAAACACCTAAAATGAAACGTGACAAATCAAATGATGAAACTTTTCTTCAACTGACTAATATTGCAAATAATTTCAAATCGACTGAAGAAAATTATCTCCTTTCCTATCCTTATTTTTTAAATTACTTCCAAAATTTAGAATCTATCAATTTAGAGAATTTGGTTATCGGAATAAGTTTTACTTATTCTTGGATGCCCACGATCCTAAAAGCGCTAAATCTTAAAAATACAGAAAAAGTTGTCTTCATCTTAAATGAAGTCAAAAAAGGCAAACTTATCGATGAACAACAACTTACAACGCTAAAAACTACCTTTAACAATTCACTTGTTGGTACATCAAAACTCTTACATTTTATAAACCCAAAGCAATATGCGATTTGGGACAGCAGTGTTTTTAGATTTCTAAACAATGTAGAACCACATAAATACAGACTAGAAAAGCCCAGAGCTTATATTGAGTATTTAAAGCTGATCGAAGAGCTAAAAAATGAAAAAGCATTTACAGCATTTTTTGAGTTAATGAAACAAAAAGTTGGTTATGACATTACGGAATACAGAGCACTGGAACTTGCATTTTTTAAAGGCACTCCATTTCAAAATAAATGAGCCCACTAAAATTTCATTTTTTAAATTTAATCTTTAGCTTTATTCATTACTCTGCCGCTTCATTAGTCACACGTAATACTTCTTCCAGTGTGGTTTTCCCAGCCAACACTTTACGCAAACCATCATCACGAATAGAGCCTGAGTGTTGTCGGGCATAACTTTCTAATTCATATTCAGCGGCATTGCCATGAACTAAACGGCGCATCTGATCGTCCACAGCGACAATTTCATAAATCGCCGTCCGCCCTGTAAAACCTGTATGTGCACAACGTTCACAGCCATTCGGTTGAGGTAACTGAAGTTCTGCTTTTGGATTCAAATGCTGAAACAGTTGTGTTTCAAAAGTATCGGCTTCATGCCATGTCACACAGTGACTACATAAGGTTCGCACTAAACGCTGTGCAATGACACCAATCAAAGAACTCGACAGTAAAAATGGTTCAATGCCCATGTCTTTTAAACGAGTGACCGCACCAATGGCCGTATTGGTATGCAGTGTAGATAAAACCAAATGCCCTGTGAGCGATGCTTGTACCGCAATTTCAGCCGTTTCCAAGTCACGGATTTCACCCACCATGACTACATCAGGGTCTTGACGCAACATGGCCTTTAAGGCTCTCGCAAAAGTCATATCGACTTTGGTGTTGACTTGTGTCTGTCCAATCCCTTCCAGTTGATATTCAATCGGGTCTTCTGCGGTCAAAATATTTTTCGATCCGTCATTGAGGTCCGAAAGTGCTGCATAAAGCGTTGTGGTTTTACCCGAACCTGTTGGCCCAGTGACCAAAATAATCCCGTGTGGTCGATGCACCAATTGGGTTAAACGCTCATAGTCAGGTTTCAATAAGCCCAAATGGGTCATGTTCAAACGACCGGCTTGTTTATCTAATAAACGCATCACCACACGTTCGCCATGTGATGAGGGTAAAGTCGATACACGCACATCCACTTCACGCCCGGCTAAACGCAGTGAAATACGCCCATCTTGCGGAATCCGTTTTTCCGCAATATCCAGTTTTGCCATGACTTTAATACGAGACACCAACAGCGGTGCTAGTTCACGGCGTGGTTGCACAATTTCACGTAATTGCCCATCGACACGTAAACGCACCGATAGTTTCTTTTCAAAGGCTTCAATATGAATATCAGATGCGCCAACACGAATGGCTTCAGACAATAACGCATTAATCAAACGAACAATTGGAGCATCATCTTCTTGATCCATCAGATCTTCAGCTTCAGGCACTTGGTCGGCTAAACTGAGTAAATCGGGGTGATCCTCTAAACCTGCGGCCACTTGTTGTGATTCGCCACTATCCCCAGCATAACTACTGCTTAAAAGCTGGTGAAATTCTTCATCACTACACAGTTGATGTTGTGCTGCCACACCTAAAAAACGACGTGCCTCTTGCAAAGCCAACAACGGGGTACTTTCACGGCGCACAATAAAGGCTTGATCGCCTTCGTAACGTAACAGCACGCCATGACGCTTCGCAAAACTATAGGGAATTTGTAATTGTTTAAGCACTTGCATCTTAAAATTATAATAATGATGAAAAATATTATTTTGAGTGTACTCTAAGCATATGACAGCGTGAAGTCTGTTTTTCACTGATTTGCAATATAAGGAAATGTGCTGTTGCCTAATATGAATGAACTGTTTGAATCGGATAGCCCCAATTTAAAATGGTGGGGGGAATACAACTTTGAGTTGAATCAAGCCCGTGCGTGGCAGTTCGGCTCATTACTTTTTCGCCTCACCCGCGGTCTACAAGAGTGGCGTTTAGAGTTTCATCGTCCTCAAGTTCAATATGACTATGAGCAAAAATGGCATGCGATAGAAGACCCACATTTCGCCTTTCCACAACCCGTTGAAATTAAACGTTACATGTTTAAAAACACCCATCATACGATTCAGCTGATGCCACGTTTGGCCGATCGTTCAGTGGTGATTAAACCTGTCGATCCGATTTATATTCCAGCGGGTCAGCGCGGGACGCTGTATATCAGCACTCCATTATGGATTTCGGGTTTTATTCAAGGTCAGCGCGATCCCCTATTTGATATTCCTGTGATTTTACCCAAAGAAACTTGGTTTGGGCCAAACCACCGTACAGGTGAAATTGCCTACGCTACGGCTGTCGATGGTCGAACTGAATTGCATCAACTCAAACCACGTGCATTTCGTGCAGTGACGCCCATTGAGTTCCACAACACCAGCCATTTACAACTGCGTTTTGACCGCATGAACGTACCTGTTTCAGCCCTGCCTTTATTTTATAGTGAAAGTACGGATCGACTTTGGACATCGCAAATTAAAGTCTTACATGAAGGCGCCGATCGGCCACCGCGAATCCGTATCGAGAACCGTACGCCTCCGCATGCAGGCAAAGTGATTTATGTGCATCCACCGCGCTCTTCGGCGAGCGCATTATTTAATATGTTTGATTCATTCTTCTAAGGGGGACAGATGCCAAACTCAAATATTCCCCAAGAAATTACCAGTAGCCTAAAAGGCATTTTTACCAACATCAATACAGAACGACTAACGGAAATCTTAATTGCCTTAGTGCTGTGTTTTGTTGGGTTTCTCTTGGCACGTCTGGTTTCAAATACCTTTATCCGAACCATTGGCACCAAGTTTAACGCCCACCAACGACTGGTCTGGCGTCGTGGTATTTTTTACTTTATTTTTCTAATTTTTGTGATGGCCAGCCTCAAAGAAGCTGGTTTTAAACTCAGTGTGTTCTTAGGCGCCGCAGGTATTTTGACGGTTGCTTTGGGTTTTGCCTCACAAACCTCAGCATCCAACTTAATCAGTGGGTTGTTCCTGATTGGTGAAGGTTCTTTTGAAATTGGTGACACCATTTCAATCACCCTTATTCGTGGCAATACCATTGAAGGTGAAGTCATTTCAATTGACCTCCTCTCGGTTAAGCTACTCACTCAGGACAACATTTATGTACGACTACCAAATGAACAACTGATTCGAGCGCCTGTTCACAACCTCTCTAAGTTTCCAATACGGCGTATTCCCATCACCCTAGCGATTAACTTTCATGAGAACATCATTAAAGTACGTGAAGTGCTGATTGATGTGGCTAATAAATATCCTTTGGTGCTTGCAGACCCTAAACCTGCCGTCACCGTCACCGCCTTTCGTGAGTCTTCGATTGAGTTACTGTTTGCCGTGTGGTGTCAGCAAGAACACTTTTTGCAAGTGCGTGATGAAATGCAGGAACGTATTCGTAATGGTTTCTTAGATAACCAAATCGAAATTCCTGTGCCGAAAATGGGTTTTGTCGATCATCCGCTTTCGCGTCCATTATCCAATGAAGAAATTGATCAATATGCCAATGCGCAAGCCTTGAAACGAGAACCGAATATCAAATAAATAGCCTCAGCTCCTTATGATCCCTGCAGACATAAGGAGCTGAATTTGTTTAATTGGTCTTTTCCTCAAGTTCAGGCATCGGTGCAATATACGCAATCACCAACATCACCAAACCTGCACCTAAAAATGAAATCACGCGGGTGAGTGTCCCAATGTGAGATAAGTCAAACAAGACCAATTTCAGCGTCACAAGAACTAAAATACACCCACCAAAAATCCACAATGAACGCAAGTTCCGTTTGGTCGCCGTCAGCATGCAAATGAAAGCCAAACTGACCCAAAGCAAAGTAAAGCTCAGTTGCACCAAGGCGTTTTCCCACATTTTCCAGTCATTATAGGGTGTTGCAAAATAGACATGCAGCGCACGCAGCACCACATAACTACTGAGCCAAAGTAGACTCGACATCATCAAAATGGCACCCAGACTTTTTTCCAAACCCGCTTTCATTTGTAAATTCAGCATCCAAATGAAACCAATCAGCATCGCAATACTAACTAAGTCGAATGGATTGAAAATGGGTAACCAGTACCCTGCAAAAGCTTGTTGGCTAAAGATCTGAGAACACACGATCCAAAACAACATGAGCACTAAGGTATTGCGTGCTTGCCAAAACTGTCTCCATCGCGTTTGAGTCGGTTGTGTGTAGCACCATGCAGCAAAGGCCAGCGGTAAAATGACCATGCTCAAATACGGCATACTTGGAATGAGGGTTAAGCTGGTCAGCGCTAAACTCAGTAAAGCCCCCAAACTCACCCACTCCTGCTCATCCTCTACGCCCTGTAACGGGCGCAACCACAGCAACGTGAGTAATCCACTTGTTAAAGCAAAGAAGAGGCGATCTAAACCAGACGACCACATAATGATGCCATCATGGCTCAATCCCACCAAGAAAATGAAGGCAACGGCATACAGCGGAATCAGGCCAATCCATTTGGGTAATAGCCATGACCAACTGGCTTTGCGGTAGAGCAACCATTCATTCAGTACTGTATATAAAAGCACAATAATCAGCAGTGCCATCGTTACCTGACTTTTACTGTCGATTTCATCCAAAAGTAGGATAAACAACATGCTGGTTGCTGAAAGCAGTTGTAAGCAAAAAAAGGCAATGGTGGCAAAAGACAACTGTTGTCTAAAGCGCTCTACACTGTTGGCAACGGCAACCACAGCAAAATAACTCAGACATAGCGCCCAATAGACTTCCGTTGGAAAACGATTAAGCTCCACCACATAGTACAGGCTTGAGAGCCCTGCCATGGCCAATAAGCCCATCGCCAAATAACGACTCAGGGCAGAGTTTCGATATAAGGCATACATAAAGATCAGTGCACCCTCAATACTCCAACCCACCACACCCCACTGATCAGGCAGTAAAATAGGGGGAATCAGTGCCAAGAAGACCAAAGTCAAACTGAGATAACTTTGCGCAATCAGCTCAACGCTATGGGTTCTTTTTAGCAGTTGATAAAGCATGGCATAGAGCGCTGCAAAACTCAGACTAAAGCCTGCCTGCCAAATCGTTTCCTCAAAATACATCACATACAAAAAAGCAAAAGCAACAATAGGGGCAGCAAAAATCAAAGCCACATCCAAAATCGGTTTTAACTTAAACTGAGTTAAATCCTCACGCGCCAACAGTTGACTATAACGAAAACTCAACCAAATAAAGACCGCACTATGTGCCAAAACCAACACGGCCAGCATGTCTCGCTCAGACGCTTTACCCTGATAAAAGGCATAAGCTCCGCCTACGACCACCGTCATTAAAAAAGCAATTTGGTTAAGGACTTTCCACGGCCTGAACGTGCTTAAAACAGCAACCGCAATATTGATGACCAAATAGTAGGCCACCAGTTCTATCGCAGTGGCATTCCGTACAGGCAAAGTAAAAGGTGCCAAATAAGCAATGATCAGTGCCATCAACGCCAGCTCAATCGACTGCTGTTTTAAACTGAGCCAAAGTGTAAGCGCCATCACCACCACAAAGCACAGGCTTGCAATCACTAAACTTGCAATCACACCGTTGTAGTAAGCAAAAAATAAAGTCAAAAATAAACCTGACAGTCCAAGTGCTTCCAAAGCCAAAGCAAAACTACGGTTCTTTTGTAGGAGCGCATAACCAAAGACCACAACGCCCAGACTTACCGCAGCAACGAGACTCAGTTTAACAGCAAGACTCAACTGCCAATGTTCGGTGGCAAAGCGTAATAATAAAATAAGCCCAATCAGCAGTATCACAATCGCAACTTTTAAGACAGGATTGCCCTGCCAAAGCCAGCGTTTCACTTGCTCACTGAGACTTAAATCATCTGTGTTGTTTAGAGTAGTGGGTAAAGAGGGAGAATTTTCAGATTCTGTGAATCGGTCAGATATCACCTGATATGGCTGTGCTTGCACGGATAACAATAGATATTCTAGATGACGCAACCATCGAAAGAAAAAGAACAACCAGCCACTGATCCCCAATCCAATGAGTCCGCCCCATTGTCCCACCATACCGATCAAAATGACGAAAGCAGCAAGGTAAAGCGGCACTTTTGACGTTGGCTGAAAAGCAATGCCCCGTTGTTCCGCCAACCTCGCACTGGGGTTTTCAATGCTATCGACATAGTGCATAACACTCATGATCAAAGCAATTCCACACAATGCACTCAACAGCGGTACAGCCAGAAACCATGCTGCAATAGCAACAATCGTGAGCCCCATCAACCACATCATGCGAATTTCACGCTGTCCAGTTTGCATCCGTTCTCAATCTCTTTTTCTCATCTTCAAATAATACATCAGCTTGTAGTGCATCTTTAAGCGCATAACCGTAACCATCTATGCCAATCGGTACATCAATACACTTTGTTCTGCGTCAAAATCACGTACAATAAACGGGTTATTTGGATAAGGAATCTTGCAATGCCACCATTTGTCTTGGTCGATGGCTCATACTTTTTATTTCGTGCTTTTCATGCTTTGCCACCGCTCACCACGTCAACTGGCTTACATACCAATGCAATTCGTGGGGCAATTTCTGCCATCCAAAAACTGATGCGTCGTACCCAGCCAACACATATGGCGGTCATTTTTGATACACCAGAACCAACTTTTCGTCATGTGCTATCACCAATTTATAAAGGTGACCGCCCAAGCATGCCTGAGGAATTATCAGAACAAATTCCATATTTGCATGCCTTAATTCGTGCTTTGGGTATCCCCTTGTACATGCTCCCAGGTGCAGAAGCAGATGACATCATCGGGACATTAGCCAAACGTGCGGAAGCCGCGGGACAGCAAGTGCTGATTTCCACAGGCGATAAAGACATGGCACAGTTGGTGACCGATAAAGTCACCTTAGAAGACAGCTTTAAAGACAAGCCGATGGATGTGAATGGCGTGTTTGAAAAGTTTGGGGTGTGGCCAAACCAAATTATTGACTATCTGACCTTAATGGGCGATGCCTCTGACGGCATTATGGGGGTTCCGGGTGTCGGGGCTAAAACTGCAGCAAAACTATTAACAGAATATGGCTCAATTGGTGGCATTTTAGAAAATGTCGATCAAATTAAAGGCAAAGTCGGTCAAAACATCAAAGAACATGCCGATGGAATTGCGCTTGATCACCAACTGGCAAGTATTGTCTGTGACTTGGAGACAGGATTGACCTTTGACGATCTGAAACTCCAAGATCCGAATACCGAAGCCTTACGTTCACTGTATACCGAGCTTGAATTCCGTCAGCAGTTGCAATCGCTCGATCATCCAAACAATCCCAATAGTGCAACCTACAAACAAGCGACGCAACACATTGCCAAATCAGCGCAGTCTGAAACCGTCATCAATACAGAAGATCAGGCCGTTCAAAGCAGTGTCGATGACCAACTGGGTCAAGCGAATTACCATACTGTGCTCAGTGCAGAACAGTGGACTCAATTATTCAAACGTTTAAGTACAGAAAAACGTTTTGCCTTTGATACTGAAACCACCAGTTTAGACTATCGCATAGCGCAAATTGTTGGTTTCTCGGTCGCGTTCGATGCGCAAGATGCATATTACGTTCCACTTGCGCATGATTATGAAAATGCACCTGCGCAGTTAGATCGTGAACAGATCTTGGCGCAAATTAAACCTATTTTAGAAGATGAGTCGGTTCAGAAAATCGGTCATCATTTGAAATATGATGCACATGTCTTAGAAAATCATGGCATTGAGCTAAAAGGCTGGTATTTCGATACCATGTTGGCATCTTATGTACTCAATGCTGTGGCGACTCGTCACGGGATGGATGACGTTTCGCGTCTCTACCTCAGCCACTTAACCACGACATTTGAACAAGTGGCAGGTAAAGGTGCAAAACAGAAAACCTTTAACCAAATTGAGATCGAAACCGCCGCGCACTATGCCGCTGAAGATGCCCATGTAACCTATCGCCTATTTGAAGTGCTCGATGCCAAACTACAAAAGCATCCCGAACTGGTCAATATCTTGCACAATGTCGAAATGCCAGTTGCCCGTGTCCTGACCATCATGGAAGAAAATGGCATTGAATTGGATCTAGGCTTCCTTGACCAACTTGGTGTTGAGTTTGCCAATACCATGGCCAACCTTGAAAGCCAAATTACCGAACTGGCAGGACAAAGTTTCAATGTCAGCTCGCCTAAGCAAGTCGGTGAAATTCTGTTTGATAAACTCGGACTCAAGGGCGGCAAAAAAACCGCAACAGGTCAGTACAGTACCTCTGAAAGTGTTTTAGAAAAGATTGACCACCCAATTACCGAGCTAATTTTGGACTATCGCGGTTTATCCAAACTAAAAAGCACCTATACCGATGGCTTATTAAAACAAGCCAACAGTGATACCCATCGTGTGCATACCAGTTACCACCAAGCACTGACCGCAACTGGTCGTCTGTCTTCGACCGACCCCAACTTACAGAACATTCCTGTGCGTGAGGAAATTGGGCGTCAAATTCGTAAAGCCTTTATTGCACCACAAGGTCGCGTATTATTGGCAGCCGATTATTCACAAATTGAACTGCGTTTAATGGCGCATTTCTCACAAGATGAAGCCTTGGTCGATGCCTTTAATCATGGACAAGATGTACACCGTCGTACAGCGGCTGAAGTCTTAGGTGTTGCACTTGAAGATGTCACGTCAGACCAACGTCGTCAGGCCAAAGCAGTCAACTTCGGTCTACTCTACGGCATGTCTGAGTTTGGCTTAACCCGTCAACTCGGTTTTAGCCGCGAAGAATCGCGTGGCTATATTGCGAAATACTTCCAACGTTATCCGGGCGTGCTCGACTATATGGAACGTACCCGTCAAATTGCACGTGAACAAGGTTTTGTCGAAACCATTTTAGGCCGTCGCTTGTATACGCCCGATATTATGGCAAGCAATAAAATAATCAAACAAGCGGCTGAACGTGCCGCAATTAATGCACCGCTGCAAGGTTCTGCTGCGGACATTATTAAAATGGCGATGATTACAGTTGATCAAATGCTGCCTAAAAATCAAGCCAAAATGCTACTTCAAGTACACGATGAATTGGTTTTTGAAGTCGATAAAAGTATTGCTGATGAACTGGCTTCGAAACTGGCAGACGTGATGCAATCTGTTTTGAAAATTTCTGTGCCATTGTTGGTTGAAGTCGGCAAAGGTCGAAACTGGGATGAAGCCCACTAAAACATTTGCACCTTCCTCCTCCTAGGAGGAAGGCTGGGATGAAGCTCATTTACTTCCTAGAAGAAATATCAACGTCTTCACCTAAAAATTTCAACAACAAAAAAGGACTCACAATCGAGTCCTTTTTTATTCGCTAAAAGCTTATAAACCAGTGAGCAGAACAATCGCCACTTCATTCATAATCATTTCAGCTATATACAGCGCCAAGAACGCCACGATTGGAGAAAGATCAATCATCCCCATATTGGGCAATAAACGGCGAAACGGTGCCAATAATGGTTCAGCAAGCTCTTGAATCACTTCGATATAAGGCGAGCGTGATTGCGTAAACATCACCACCCAACTTAAAATAATCGTTGCAAAAATTAGGTAACGACAAAAACGAATCAAGTCCTGAATCATGGTCACAAAAGTTAGAATGACCAAATGCACAGGACTATTCGGCATCGCTCCAGAGAGATACATGACGCCAAAAATTTTCAGTAAGTACAATAAAACCAAAAGCACTAAAGCCGCTAAGTTAACGCGGCCTTTCGCTACATTTGGAAAAATACGACCAAACATATCCACAATTTTTGTGGCTTTTACGGTCGACATCACCACTGGGTTATAAAAGTTAACCGCTGCCAACTGCATGAGAAAGCGGAAGAACACCAGTAAAATTGCAACGTTAATAATGATGCCAAAAATTAGCGCAGAGTTTGCACCCATACCTGAACTTTCCTAAATAAAACGATTATTTGCTACTTTCACTCAGCTCTTGAGCAAGTTCCTGACTGCGCTTTTGAGCAGCAGCCAATGCAGCTTGGATATTTTGTGAAATTTGTGCACGATCAAACACTTCAAGTGCCGCTTGAGTTGTACCATTCGGTGAAGTGACATTTTTACGCAATTCAGCTGGTGTATTTGAGCTCGTGATTGCCATTTGTGCCGCACCCAATGCAGTTTGCAACGTCAACGCCGTTGCCACTTTTTCATCTAGACCGAGGTTTTTACCTGCACGGATCATGCTTTCCATCATATAGAAAAAATACGCAGGACCTGAACCAGACACCGCAGTCACAGCATCAATTTGCGCTTCCTCGCCTACCCATAAAGTCAAACCTGTCGCAGCAAGTACTTGGCTCGCCAAATCACGGTCTTCTTTATCTACAGCATCAGTGGCATATAAACCATGCGCACCTGTTTGTACTAAAGCAGGCGTATTGGGCATCACACGAACAATACGATTACTGCCAGCTAATGCAGCAATCGTTGCAATTTCAGCACCCGCAACAATCGAAATAATCAACTTACCGTCAAATAAACCGTTTAATGGCTTTAAAACATTGGCTAAAACTTGAGGTTTAACCGCTAAGACCACGACATCGGCTTCACGAATAGCAGATGCGTTATCCTCAGTCACCACCAAGTCTTTTTCAGCCAATAAATGACGAACTTGTTCAACAGGATCAGAAACCGTAATGCGAGTTGAAGGTAAACCACGTGAAATCAAGCCACCAATGAGGGCTTGAGCCATGTTACCACCGCCGATAAAACAAATATTACGATTCAACACTGCGCTCATGATTATTTCTCTATCCTGAATTTTTTAACTAAGCGATTAAATTTGGTTGCCATCCACCCGCTTCACAATAAGCCGACTCGACCAACCAAAATCCTTTAGGCGTAAAAACACCAAGCATAACATTATCTATGCTTAATATTTGTATTGTATGACGTTGCCACGGAAAAATTTGTGCGCTCTGAATGGCTTTTTTCAACGGCCATGCCCCAACACGTCCATACAAATGCAATTTTTCTCCACCTAAACGTGGTTTTATCTGTAAAGGCTGCTCTAATAATGCAGAAGACAGTCCATATTTTTGTGTTTCAATGCGAAATTGCCCTGAAGCCAATGCATAAGCTTGATCTAAACTAAACCGTTGCTCAATTGACTCAATCGTCTGAAATTGTTCCGCCAAATACTCGGCTTTACTGACACGAAAGAGCTGTTGTTGATAGCGTACATAATAATATTGGTTCCAATGCAATGCGGCTTGAGCATCCACTTTGGATTCAATCACTTCATCAAACAAGCGTTGCACCATATCAAAAGCAGGACGATATATATCCTCACCTTTCATCCAAGCGGACAACAACTGTCGCTGTCTCGGGGCAGATAACTGACGAAATGAGGTTAAGTTTAAAACCGCAGCATTCCCGCAACTGGCCCAATCTTGGGCCAACACATCAGCCAAAATCGTTTCGGCATCTTGCATCAAATAACTGGTGCGTGCCAAAGCTTGTTGCATTTTCGGAAAGCGTTGTTCTAAAATTGGCCACAATTCGGCTCGGCACCATGCCCGATCATAACTGGTATCAAAATTGGTTTGGTCTTGAATATTTCTTAGTTGCATCTCAGCGGCCCACAGCTCAATTTGCTGTCTGGACAAAGCCAATAGCGGGCGCCAAATTGTAAATTGCTCTCGTATGTCGATGCTCTGCATGGCAGCAAGTCCATGAATCCCCGCACCAGAGAGTAAACGGAGTAAAACGGTTTCGGCTTGATCTTGTTGATGATGGGCGAGAACTAAAATTTCATTGGCAAGAAGATGCTTCTGAAAGGCCGCATAACGTGCACTACGCGCTTGGCTTTCTACATTGCCTAGATCAACATCCACCGCTTGAATCACACATGGGACATCCAAGACATAACATTGTTCTTGAACAAAGCTACCCCACTGCGGACTAACATCCTGCAATTGATGATCAATATAGATGGCGCGAATGCGCTTGGGAAATAAATGAGACATCAAATGCAGTAGCAGCATGGAATCCATGCCACCACTACATCCGATTAAAAAATGAGGCTGTTCAGGCGTATCCTGAAACTCAGTTAAGACACTAGCCCTAAATTGTCGCTGCCAAACTTCATTAAACGTTGGTAACGTGCTTCGCATCGTTCATTCGCATCCATTGGTTGCAACTCAGCCAATGCATCTTTTAAAACGGTTTTTAAAGCATGCATGACTTGTTCTGGGTTGAGATGAGCGCCCTCACCTTCATCGACCACATATTCAACAATACCAATTTTCTGTAGTTTTTCAGCAGTCAATGCCAAAGCTTCGCTGGCTTGTTCTGCTTTT
This sequence comes from Acinetobacter sp. MF4640, assembly GCF_002018895.1. Taxonomy (NCBI): domain Bacteria; kingdom Pseudomonadati; phylum Pseudomonadota; class Gammaproteobacteria; order Moraxellales; family Moraxellaceae; genus Acinetobacter; species Acinetobacter sp. MF4640. The sequence goes on from NZ_MVOM01000007.1 coordinate 17,704, forward strand.
TCAGCTGTTTTCCATAAAATAGATGCACAGCCTTCAGGTGAAATGACTGAATAAATACTATGGGATAACATCACCACACGGTCAGCCACACCAATGCCCAGTGCGCCACCTGAACCGCCTTCACCGAGTACAGTTGCAATTACAGGCACTTTCAAGCTTGAAAGTTGTGCCAAAGATGTTGCAATTGCTTCAGCCTGACCACGTTCTTCTGCACCCACACCTGGATATGCACCCATGGTGTCAATAAAGGTAAAGACGGGTAGATTAAAACGTTCAGCCATATCGAGTAAACGTTGTGATTTACGGTAACCTTCTGGGTTACTCATACCAAAGTTATGTTGTAACTTTTCACGCGTACTGCGACCACGGTGTTGACCCACAATCATGACTGGCTGACCATCAAAGCGAGCTAATCCACCGATCATTGCACCATCATCACCAAATAAGCGATCACCATGCAAAGCATCAAATTCGGTAAAAATTTCACTCACATAATCTAAAAATTGCGGACGCTCAGGATGACGTGCAATTTGAACCGTCGTCCATGCTTTGGATTGCGCAGCTTTATTCTTCATAGCTCAACCATAAATCCCTAATTGACCAATTTATTCATCGACAAATTGTTCTGATTGGATATCCAGCTCAACATCCCAATGCTTAAATTGCGCTTGCTCATCATGCAAGTCTGCAACCAGCAAAGGCCATTGCGCGGCATTACCAGAAACACTCAACTGCCATTGTTGCGCATTGCCTACTGTTAATTCAATGGCAGGAAGCATCTGATCGCTACGACTATGATTGAGTAAAACTGCGAGGCGAAGTAACAAACACAGATAGACTAATTTGTTGCCACCGACCTTCATCACATCAACACGTGCGTCACTGCGCAGCTTACGACGGTGATGGGCCACCAAATGTGATAGATGGTTTTGATCAATTTGCGAGAATCCCGCAATGTCAGAATGTTGCAATAAATATGCGCCATGACGATGGTAGCCCGCATGGCTAATCGCTAAACCAATTTCATGCAGATAAGCCGCTCGACGCAGTAAATCACTGTCTTCTGTGGTTAATTTTAGCGAATCCGCCACACCATCAAACAAATGCTGAGCCATGTTCACGACCCGTTCAGCTTGTTTTGGATCGGCGTTATAACGGCCCATTAACGCTTGTACAGAACGATCTCGAATATCTTCATGTTGAAAACGTCCCAGCAAGTCGTACATCACCCCTTCACGCAGGGCACCATCCGAATACACCAGTTTATCCAGTTCGAGTACATCAAAAATGGCATACAAAATAGCGATTCCGGCTGGCAAAACTGCTCGACGGTCTTCTTTTAGGCCATCAAATTCCATCTCAGCGACGTGTTTATATTTGAGCAATTTTTCTTTGAGCTTATCTAAACCGTCACGGGTGAGTTCTTCTTTTTCATTACTCCAGCCCATATTCACGGTAATTTGACGACACGCTTTGATGGTTCCACTCGAACCGACCACCGTATCCCAACCCGCTTCTTTATAGGTATTGGCAATACCCGACAGCTCCTTACGTGCTGCAACCACGGCTTTATCAAAACTTTTTTGGTTAATTTCACCATCAACAAAGAAGGCTTTGGTAAATGCTACACAGCCCATTTGTAAAGATTCGGTATGAATGGGCTCAAATTCTTCACCAATAATCAACTCTGTCGACCCCCCACCAATATCAATCACAAGGCGGCGCCCACTGTTTACCATGGTATGAGATACACCCAAATAAATCAGTCGAGCCTCTTCACGACCCGCAATAATTTCGATGTGCTTCGGCAAAATTTCTGCCGCTTTTTGAATAAATTCATGTCCATTTTTGGCTTGGCGTAGCGCATTGGTCGCCACAATTCTTAAACGATTCGGCTGAACCGAACCTAAACGTCCGACAAAGCGAGATAAACAGGCCAAACCACGCTGCTGTGCGGCTTCTGTTAAGTTTTTGTTTTCATCTAAACCCGCTGCTAACTGTACTTTTTCTGACATTGACGCAACTTTTTTCACTTCGCCATGGTCCACTCGCGCAATCGCTAAGTGGAAGCTGTTCGACCCCATATCGATGGCAGCAAGTAACTCTTCATCAATCAAAAAATCAGACATGATTTAATATAAACCTATACAGAATTGTGCTTAGATTAATTCACCTCCATGCAATTTAAAAGCCATTTATGGTCAGAAATTGACGAGCTTTTAAAATTTCAGCATATATGACAATTGTGTTACACGATCAGTAACATCGTGAGCATCAATTAGACAAACTCAAACTAAAGGTTGAAAATTTAGGAATCCATCTACTCAGTGATAGCAGGCTATGACATACTATTAGCCATAAAACTATCCAAAAATTGAAACTGGAGTTATCCATGTCTGGCAATATCGTAAATACAACTGATACAAACTTCGACGCTGATGTACTGCAATCAGACGTTCCTGTGCTCGTTGACTTCTGGGCAGGTTGGTGTGCACCGTGTAAAGCCATTGCACCTGTATTAGAAGTATTGGCGAACGAATACGAAGGTAAAGTGAAAATTGTTAAAGTTGACGTCACTGCTTGCGAAGCAACGGCTGTGAACTATAACATCCGTAACATTCCTGCATTACTGATGTTCAAAAATGGAGAAGTTGTCGCTCAACAAGTGGGCGCTGCACCAAAATCGAAACTAACGGCTTTCATTGAAGAAAACATTTAAGCATCTGTTTAGATCAAAAAATGAAATACGCTGTTTAAACAACAGCGTATTTTTTTCGGCTATAAATTGACAAGTCTAACTTTCTCTCTTATATTGCATGATCAAGAGATAAAGGATTATTCAATCCTGCCATTTTCTTAAAAGACACAACACATAAGATCGCCGCTCGGCAATACAAATTGTTTTGACACATTTTTCTTTAAACAATGAATCAGTCCTCTGAATTGTTATTGTGCAAATACAATTGCGTTACTTCATTGCATGTCTGCGGCTAAATGTTGCTTCCTTTTCATCCTGTATTTTAGAATTTTTGATTCTTATCTGACCTCCTATGAATTTAACCGAACTCAAGAAAAAACCGATTGGCGAACTCATCAAAATTGCCGAATTTATGGGCCTGGAAGGAATGGCCCGTAATCGTAAGCAAGACATTATTTTTGCCATCTTAAAGCGCCATGCGATGAATGGCGAAGAGATCTTTGGTGATGGCGTTTTGGAAATTCTGTCAGATGGCTTCGGCTTCTTACGCACTGCAGCGGGTTCTTACCTTGCAGGCCCAGATGACATTTATGTTAGTCCATCTCAAATTCGTCGTTTCAATCTACGTACTGGCGACACCATTACAGGAACCATTCGTCCACCGAAAGAAGGCGAACGTTATTTTGCACTGTTAAAAGTGAACCAAATTAACTACGACACTCCTGAAAACTCACGCAATAAAATCTTGTTTGAAAACCTAACACCACTTTTCCCAACCGAGCAATTGGTGATGGAACTTGGTAATGGGACGACAGAAGATTTAACCGCACGTGTGGTTGACTTGGTTGCACCTATCGGTAAAGGCCAACGTTCAATTATCGTAGCACCGCCAAAAGCGGGTAAAACCATGTTGTTACAAAATATCGCTCAGTCGATCGTGCGTAACAACCCTGAATGCTTCCTCATCGTTCTTCTGATTGATGAACGTCCTGAAGAAGTGACAGAAATGGAACGTACTGTTCGTGGTGAAGTTATTGCATCAACGTTTGATGAATCTCCAGCTCGTCACGTTCAAGTGGCTGAAATGGTGATTGAAAAAGCAAAACGTTTGGTTGAGCACAAGAAAGACGTTGTGATTCTACTCGACTCCATTACCCGTTTAGCACGTGCTTACAACACGGTTGTGCCTTCATCTGGTAAGGTTTTAACTGGTGGTGTGGATGCACATGCGCTGGAACGCCCTAAGCGTTTCTTCGGTGCAGCACGTAATATTGAAGAAGGTGGCTCACTAACCATCATCTCTACTGCCCTGATTGAAACTGGCAGTAAAATGGATGAAGTGATCTACGAAGAATTTAAAGGTACAGGTAACCAAGAAATTACACTAGATCGCCGTATTGCGGAAAAACGTGTCTTCCCTGCGATGAACATCAAAAAGTCGGGCACCCGTCGCGAAGAGCGTCTAATGTCTGAAGACAATCTACGTAAGGTTTGGATTTTACGTAAGTTACTTCATACTCAAGATGAACTTGCAGCAATGGAGTTCTTACTTGATCGCATGAAAGAAACCAAAACCAACGATGATTTCTTTGATCAAATGAAGCGTAAAGCGACCAGCTAATCCGACCTGCTTTACCTAAAAAGGCTGTCTTAACGACAGCCTTTTTATTTGGTTGACTTAGCTTACACAAAGCAACATTTCACCCGATTCTCTGTAAACTTATTTGCAAGTTTTTGATAAACAAAAATTTGAAATAAATAACCTTCATCTTTTTAAATGTTTATTTGGCACTTCTCCAATACAAACCTCATCATTGATTGTTATTTTCTGTTAAAAAAGCCCTGTTTTTAGACCTTTTTTATCAATTTTTTCATCCCAGCTAGTAGCAATTCAAAATGCGCAGTGATAGCATATTTGCAGACCAGTTAGGCTGCTCCTGCATTGTTAGTCCCTAGCAAAATTAGGAACAATAAAAGCACACAACAGACTAACGTCGGTTTTTTTTAATCTCATATTTTAGAGAGTGATGCCATGTTATTCAAAAAAATTGCTATTGCTGCTGCAGTTGCTACTACTTTAGCTTTCGTTGGCTGTGCTAAGAAAGAAGAAGCTCCTGCTGCTGAAGCTGCATCTGAAGTTGCTGCTGCATCTGAAGCTGTTGAAGCTGCTTCTGAAGTTGCTGTAGACGCTTCTGAAGCTGCTTCTGAAGCTACTGTTGCTGCTTCTGAAGCTGTTGAAGCTGTTGAAGCTGCCGCTTCTGAAGCTGCTCACTAATCTTTTCGATTAGTAATAAAAAAAGAGAGCCCTTGGCTCTCTTTTTTTATGCTCAAAATTTATCAAAAAACGACGTTCCGTTATCTGGCAAGAATTTAATCAACCAAACGTCACCAAAATTTTAAGCAAAAAAAAAGCAGATCAATCGATCTGCTCATTTCCCACACGCTGGCGGAATTTCTGCCCTGCGCGGAAGGTCACTACACGGCGTGCAGAAATCGGAATTTCTTCACCCGTTTTCGGGTTACGACCTGGACGTTGACGTTTATCACGCAACTCAAAGTTACCGAAACCAGAAAGTTTAACTTGCTCACCAGAGATTAGCGCTTGGCTAATCTCATCAAAGAACAACTCGACCATTTGTTTAGCTTCACGACGGTTTAAACTCGTGAGCTCACTAAGATGGTCAGCCATTTCCGCTTTTGTTAATGCTGTCATGAAGCCCTCAATGTCGCCTGATAAGTGTTTTCCAACACTTGTAAAATATGATCCATACCGGATTTAATTTCAGCATCTTCGAGCGTACGTGATGGGTGTTGCCAAAGAAGTGCAAATGCCAATGAGCGCTTACCGTCTTCAACACCTTGCCCAGTGTACACATCGAACAACCAAGTCGAGTCTAAAAGCTCACCACCAGTTTTTTCGATAAGTTGCTGAATTTCACTTACATTTATCTTATCACTAATTAAAAGCGCAATATCACGTCTAACCGACGGAAAACGTGATAATTCTGTAAAATTAGATACATAAGTTTGCAAAACAGCCGATTGATCAAGTTCAGCCACCCAAGTTGTACTCAAATCCAGTGCATCTTCTAAAGATGGATGTAATCGACCAAAGTAACCAATAGATTGACCATCGACTAAAACCTCAGCAGACTGTCCTGGATGCAACCAGCTACGCTCAGAACGAACATAGTCTACTTGCACACGACCTGCTGCCAATACTTCTTCAATTTCACCTTTGAAATCAAAGAAATCCATAGCTTGAGGTTTAGCATGCCAAGTTTCTGAAGTTTTTGCACCTGTTGCAATCACTGCAAGGGTAGGAATTTGTTTCAAATCATGAATAGATTCAGCGTCTTGATAGTCAAAGCGTAAGCCTAGTTCAAAGAAACGTACACGACTTTGTTGGCGGTTTACGTTGTATTGCACACAAGGAATCAAACTAGAGAGCAGTGTTGAACGCATCACCGCTAAATCGCTTGAAATTGGGTTAGCCAAAGCCAAAGGATTCACAGCCGCATTGAGTTGCTTCTCAAGCTTTAAGTCTGCAAAGCTAAAGCTAATCGCTTCTTGATAACCCAAAGTCACGAGGGTTTGACGAAGCTGAGCTATTTCAAATTGGTCTTGATATTGAGCCAATTTCGCTTCAATTTTTGGCAAACTGATTTGAATATTGTCATAACCATGAATACGCGCGACTTCTTCAATCAGGTCTTGGTAGATCGCCATATCATAACGGTGTGAAGGCGGCACTACAGACCACTGGCCTTCTGCTTTAACCGTCACAGCACAACCTAAACGGGTTAATGCATCCGCAATAAATGCAGCATCTACGCGATAACCCAACAGTTGATCGACTTGTGTTTGTTCTAGCTCAATCGCTTCGCGCCTAGGCAAAACTTCAGCTTGTTCAGCAACAGTAATCGGACCAAATTCACCACCCGCCAAATCAGCAATCAATTGTGATGCACGATGCATTGCCAGCATTGGGAGTTCAAAATCCACGCCACGCTCATAACGCTGCGACGCATCGGTATGTAAGCCAAAGCTACGGGCACGACCTGCAATGGCTAATGGGGCAAAGAATGCAGACTCTAAGAAAATGTCTTGGGTTTCATCGGTAACAGATGAAGACAAGCCACCCATGATGCCTGCAATCGCCAATGCTTTTTCATCATCCGCAATCACCATGACTTTTTCATTGAGCTCAACTTCTTGTTCATTCAGTAGAACCAATTTCTCCGCCGTATTCGCTTGACGAACTTGGACTGAACCTTGAATTTTTGCCGCATCAAAAGCATGTAGCGGTTGACCCAACTCCATCAGTACATAGTTAGTAATATCAACCAAAATACTGTGCTGACGAATCCCTGAGCGAACCAAAGCGCGTTCCATCCACTCTGGGGTTGCTGCTTTGGTATTCACATTTTTAATTACACGACCTAAATAGCGTGGGCAGCCTTCAGTGCTCACCACAACTTTTTTCTCATCAGCAATGGTCGCAGCAACGGCATTAATTTCAGGTGCAGTCACAGTCAGTTGGTTAATCACCCCAATTTCACGGGCAATACCACGAATACTGAAACAGTCACCACGGTTTGGCGTGATGCTGATATCAATCACATGATCATCTAAATTTAAATATTCACGAATATCCGCACCTACGGGTGCATCAACGGCTAACTCTAAAAGACCATCAATTTTATCTTCTAGATCAATTTCAGACGCACCACATAGCATACCTTGTGATTCAATGCCACGAAGTTTGCCTTTCTTGATTTTGAAGTCACCTGGAAGCACAGCACCAATGGTCGCCACAGGGGCTTTCATACCGACACGTACGTTTGGCGCACCACAAACAATTTGTAAAGGTTCACCTGAACCAATATTCACCGTGGTCACACGTAAACGGTCTGCATCGGGATGTTGCTCTACAGTCAACACTTCACCAACAACCACGCCAGTAAACGGTTTTGCCGCAGGTGATAAATCATCGACCTCTAAACCCAGCATGGTCAGTTGGTCAGATAATGTATTGCTATCAACGGCTGGGTTAACCCATGTACGCAACCAATTTTCGCTAATTTTCATAAATTCAATGTCCTTAATCTCCCCTAACCCCTCTTTTAAAGAGAGGAAAACACACCACCGTTTTAGGTAGACCAGTCCCCCTTTATAAAGGGGGATTTAGGGGGATTTCAATAATTCTAAAATAACTGTTTAAACTATTAAGCAAATTGGCGTAAGAAACGCACATCGTTTTGGTAGAACATACGTAAGTCATTGATGCCATAACGAAGCATCGCAAAACGTTCCACACCTAGACCGAAAGCAAAGCCTTTGTATTTTTCAGGATCAATCCCTGCTGCCTGCAAGACATTTGGATGTACCATGCCACAACCAAGCACTTCTAACCATTTACCACGCTCATCCATAATATCCACTTCAGCACTTGGCTCTGTGAATGGGAAATAAGATGGACGGAAACGTACTTTTAAGTCTTTTTCGAAGAATTCATTTAATAGATTAACCAATAAACCTTTCAGTTCTGCAAAGCTAGTATTTTCAGCTACATACAAACCTTCAATTTGATGGAACATTGGCGAATGCGTTTGGTCAGAGTCACAACGATATACACGCCCCGGGCACACAATACGAATCGGGGGTTGCTGGGTTTCCATGGTACGAATCTGTACACCCGAAGTATGAGTACGTAGTAAATGTGTCGCATCGAAATAGAAAGTATCGTGCATTGCACGCGCAGGGTGATGCCCTGGAATATTTAAAGCTTCAAAGTTGTGATAGTCATCTTCAACTTCTGGCCCAGTTTCAATCACAAAGCCCGCTTTGGTAAAGAACTGACAAATACGCTCTTGTACTTGAGTAACAGGGTGAATACTACCAATCGTTTGACCACGACCCGGTAAAGTAATATCCACCGTTTCACTTGCAAGTTTTTGCGCCAACGCCGCTTGTTGTAATTGTGTTTGGCGTTCAGTTAAAGCACCGGTAATCGCTTCGCGGACTGCATGAATTTGCGCACCAAAATTTTTACGCTCTTCAGGGTCCATTTTACCTAAAGCTTTTGATTGCTCAGCGAGCTGGCTTTTCTTACCCGTAAACTGCACTCGTACTTGATCGAGTGTAGCAAGGTCCTCTGCTGCTGCAATCGCAGCAAGCGCTTCAGTGGTCAGGGCTTCCAGTGACATAGTAACTCTCAAAGCAACAATTTATAAAATTAATAAAACCCCATATTCTATCAGTTTTTAAGCACGTTGATGAAGCTCTACGATCAGGAAAATTTGTTTAGTACATGGTTTTATAATCAGGTTAAGATAGGGCCATCACAGAAGAGAACAACAAACGATGTCGCTTGATCCTATTTGGCAACAACAACTTACTTTAGTTACTTATGGCAATGAATATTTACGCCACAACCTAAGTTTCCAACGTTGGTTAGAACATGCCATTTTTGACCGACATTGCTTTCAGTTTCGTGATCTGAATAGCCAACATTTGCTGGCTCAGCATTTTCAGGTCTGGCTTGAAGCCTTAAAAAAACAAGGGGTCAAACAGCTCAGTCTGCATAGCTCAACATTGCTAGCAGATGAAAAGAACCCCAACTCAAATATTGAACTCCTCGCTACACCACATATTATTGTGAGCCATCAAGCACAGCAAAAAACTGCTTGGATTTTTGGTAAAGAACTGGCTGAGTGGTACAGCGCTGAACATGATTTTATAGTTCCAAAGGCACAACAAAGCTCAATCCGTAGCGAAAATTTATGGCGTTTTGAACTGAATCACAAACTCAGCAAACGCATTGAAGCGGATTTACAAACGCCGAAATGGGATGAAATCGAGAACTTTACCGAACAAGAACTATTTAGTGCGCCATTTGCACAAGATTTAGTAGAGCCAGAGACGGCAAACTTACCTTACTATGGGCAACAAGATGCCACAGATGCAGTCCACCGTCTCGCTCTTTTACCAACAGATTACGCTGCTGATTATGCACACCAAACGCTGTATCGTTTAGATACACTATCAGCATTGATCCAGACTAAGATTCAACATCCTTATAATGCAGAAGGCCAAGTACTCACGCCAGATGAGCAATTGAACTTACGTCATTTTGAGCAAAAGATTGATGATTTAAGTACCAAGTTTATCGTAAAAGTGGCCAATCACTATCAAACCGCGCAGCTCACACCCAAAGACACAACTACACCACTGGATGCACGTAATCATCCAACACCTAAATTAAGTGCGATAGAGAGCAAGCCTCATGAAATACACCATAAATCGGGGAAAACTGGGGTGTTTGCTTTAATCGTGATTACGATTTTGATCTGCCTAGTTGGCTATTATTTTGGCTTATAAGTTATTACCGAGATATCTAAGCGCTCCTCTCAATGAGCGCTTTTTTATGGATTCAATTTCTTTAGGCAGTAATTAGAAGATTGAAGGGCCGAATCTTGATTTGTACCTTATGCTGATTGGCATGTTGATTAATATAATGATTAACTGAAACCACCTCGCCTTCTAGCTCCGCATCAGGTCCATACATAATTTTAACTGACTCGCCTTTTCTGGGAATCATTTCTAATTCCACCGTAATACTTCCCTGTCCCATCCCAGTAATTTCTGCAAGCATATCCTGCTCCTTTTCTTTTTAATCTTTTTATTTATTAGGCATCGACCACCTTTGAGATTAAAGCAGATTTATGTAACTAAAGCTTAACAATTCATCTTGATCGCTGAGTATGCACTGATATTTTTTTATTTAAACGTTATGCTTTTCAACAGCCAACTGGTCTAAAAAACGACTCACCTGTTTTGGTGTCTTTAAATGAATCCACTGTATATGTTGATATTCAGGCATCTGCATCATTTTTAAGTATTTCTGTCGGTTTTTAGCATGTGTTTTGATCATCCACCAAATAATCGAGTCCCGACCAAACATCCGTAGCAAGCTTTCCCGATTATTCGAGTTTTTCCATAAATCCTGTTGCGCCCATGCCCGCTGAACCGCACGCTTCACAGAACGGTAAAGATTGACTGGAAACGGTAAGTCCAACCAAATGACAGTATCAATTTCCGCCCATTTCACAGGAATGGCGCGGGTATAGTTACCATCGATCACATAGCCCTGTGTCGCCTTTTGTACTTCCGACTCAATCTTGGCAAAGAACACCTCATCGGGACATTCTTGCCAGTCGTCTAACCAAAACAAATTATCCAACTCAATATAATGCAAATCTAACTTTTCGGCCAAAGCTCTGGAAAATGTAGATTTTCCTGTAGCAGAAGTTCCTACGACATTGATTCTTTTCATTGTACTGGCCTAACGCTGATGCGGTCTTTCTTATCATATGTAATTATGGTTGTATCACAGTCTCACCTTTGACCCATAAAAAATTTGATTCAAAAAATAATCGGCCATAAAAAAGACCGCTAAAAAGCGGTCTTTCTTTAAGTCTTAAAGACTTATGCAGCTAATGCATCTTTAGCTTTAGAAGCTAAAGCAGCAAATGCAACTGCGTCATGCATAGCGATGTCAGCAAGTACGCGACGGTCGATAATCACTTGAGCTTTTTTCAAGCCAGCGATCATACGGCTGTACGATAAACCATTTAGACGAGCACCAGCATTAATACGCGCAATCCATAGAGCACGGAATTGACGTTTTTTCTGACGACGGTCACGGTAAGCGTATTGACCCGCTTTGATTACTGCTTGGAACGCTACGCGATATACGCGTGAACGAGCGCCGTAGTAACCTTTAGCACGAGCAAGAATTTTTTTATGACGGCGATGAGCCTGTACACCACGTTTTACACGAGCCATTTATAATCTCCTTAGATGTATGGGCACATACGACGAACTGAAGCAACGTCACTCACGTGAACCATTACACAGCCGCGTAATTGACGAATACGCTTAGCAGATTTTTTGGTCAAAATGTGGCGTTTGAACGCTTGTTTACGCTTGAAACCGTTAGCAGTAGCTTTAAAACGCTTAGCTGCACCACGGCGAGTTTTCATCTTAGGCATAACAACCTCTTTTGAACACCTGTTCGGAACGTTTGCACCATTGCAAAACGACCTGCAGGTAAGGGAGCGAATATTCTAATCGAACTTTGTCTAAAACAAAAGCAAATAATCAACAATAAAAGCAAGCTTAGTTTATTTCCCGATAAGCTTTAAGCGATGAATTTATAACCGAGGTTTAGTCCAAGTCGTATAATGCCTCATCCATTCCATACTGTACCCTTATGAACGCTACACAGGATGCTTTTGCCGCACTCCGATACCGAGACTTTTCTATTGTTACACTCAATCAATTTTGCCTGACGCTTGCCATTTTAATCCAGGAAATTATTGTGGCGTATTCTTTGTATAAAATCACCAAAGACTCACTCACTCTAGGCTTGATTGGTCTGGCAGAAGCAATCCCCTTTATTGCGCTCTCCTTATGGGGCGGCTATTTTGCCGATCGCTTTAATAAGCAGACCATCATGAAAATCTGCTTATTCTTTGCCATTCCTCTTCCCTTAGTTTTATGGGGGTTATTTCATGCTTATGGCTTAAAGCACATTGAAGTCTCCACCCTGTCAGGGGGTGTCTATGCCGTGATCTTTGGCCTAGGAACAATTCGGGGGTTCTATAATCCATCTGCAACATCACTCAAACCTTTTTTAATTCCTCGGGAAATTTATGCTAATGGTGCCACATGGACCACCATTGGTTGGCAAAGCGGGGTGATTATCGGCCCGATGCTCGGTGGATTTATGCTGGCGTTTTTAGGCCGTGAAACCAGTTTCATCAGTGTAGCTATACTGCTCAGCCTATGCTTCTTACTCGTCAATCTTTTAAGCAAACGCACTTTTCCTAAAATTGAAACGAAACGTGTACTACAAAGTTTAGGTGTAGGTTTTCGCTTTATTGCTAAAACTAAAATCGTCCTCTGGGCCATCTCACTCGACTTAGTTTCAGTGCTGTTCGGCGGTGTGATCGCTTTACTCCCGATCTTTGCTGAAGATATTTTGAAAATTGGGCCTGAAGGATTGGGCTATTTACGGGCAGCACCATCGATTGGTGCACTCATCACCATGATTGAGCTGACGCGTTTTCCGCCCACCCGACATGCATGGCGCAATATGCTGCTTGCTGTTGCAGGTTTTGGCCTATTCACCTTATTGTTCGCTTACTCAAACTACCTCTGGTTGTCTTTGTTTGCTCTTGCTATGACGGGTGCATGTGACAGTATTTCAGTGGTAATTCGTCAGACCATTTTACAAATTTATCCTCCTGAGAATATGCGAGGCCGTGTTGCAGCGGTAAATGGCATGTTTGTGTCGAGTAGTAATGAACTGGGAGCATTTGAGTCAGGTCTTGCAGCAAAATATTTAGGCCCTGTGATTGCAACGGTTTTTGGCGGCAGCATGACGCTCTTGGTGGTCGCACTCAGTTGGGCTAAAACCAAAGACTTATTTGGTGTAGACATCACCCAAGCCGAGCAAAAATAGTTTTAATTTAACAATATAACTTGCGAGTCTTTCTAATTCAGGAAATACTCGCAACAATTATTTAAGTCATGCGCACTGGATGCGTTATAAAAGAAATCGATCATATGAAACCACTCTTCTTGCTCGCATTATCTACACTGCCCTTTCATCTCAGTCATGCAGCTCAGCCACCATTAGAACTCACCATTCAAAAAAGTTCAGCTCAATCGGCGCATTTGACCACGCGTATTCAATGGGTAGATTTTCCCAAACCCCAATATAAAAATAGTGATTTAAACCAGCAAAACCGTGCAGCGATTATTCGTGTGTATGCAGATGAAACAGGTGATGTAACCAAAGCGACAGTCCAAGAAACAACTGGACTCAAAGCTTTGGATGAAAAGCTGGTAAATGCCGTGCTTCAAGCCAAAGTAAAACCGTTTATAGAGGACGACACCGCTTTAGCTGTCATTGGTTATCAAGTTTTTAATTTAAACTTGACCCCAGATGATGCCGAAGCATGTAGCTATAGCTTTGACTCGAAGAATTGGCGTGCGCAACAACAGCAGCAAAAAGTGCCTTTTCAATATCAGGCTCAACCTACGCTTGCGCTAGATTCAACCCAGTTAAATGATCATGACCGTCAAATTAAATTTAGCTTTAAAGCCGATAAACACGGCAACATCAAGAAGCCTAAAATTATCAAAGGTTCAGGTATTTACGCGCTTGATCAACAAGTTTTACAAGCCGTTGCAAACAGCAAAGTCAGTGTTAAACGCACGGCAAGTACACTGTGGCTCTATAAAAAGTCTAAATTTAAAGATGCAATTGAATTCGATCTGAATGCTTGTCGTTAAAAATTTAGCATGACACGAGTTTTCACTCACTCGTGTCATCTCTATATCAACTTTAAACCCATTCAGCCAATATAAGCATGTGGCCAGTTGGTCTCTGAAAATAATTAGAACTGACTAAACATCCAATACACAAAAAGATAGCGTCCTATTTTTGCAATACTCACCATCACGACAAAACGAACAAAGTGTTCCTTGAGTAATCCTGCAATGAGGGTAATCGGATCACCAATAACGGGCACCCAACTGAGCAATAAAGACCAAAAACCATATTTTTGATAAATGCCCTGCGCCTGCAACATCTTTTGCTCTGAGACGGGAAACCATTTTTTGTTTTTGTATTGCTCAACTTTCAAGCCGAGCCACCAATTCACACAGCTACCTAAGATATTACCTAGACTGGCAACAGCTACCAATAACCACACTGGATACTGCGTCTGAGCCAACAATCCCACCAAGACTGCTTCTGACTGTAATGGAAGCAGTGTCGCCGCCCCAAAAGCAGAAAGGAAAAGTAGTCCTAAGGCCCACATCATTTTATGATTTTAAACCCAGCTTTTTCTTGGTTGAGCTATAGGCAAAACTTGACCAGATCAATGCCAGAATCAACAAAGACCAACGTGACCATGAATATTTATTGGCAATCGGTTCAATTGCAGCACGCAGTACCACCTGATCTTTAGTATTCAGCAGTTCAATGATTTTTTGAATGTGTACCGCTTCAGCTACAAATAGCACCAAACATCCTGCAATCCCCACAATAATACTGAGATAGATTTTAGGATTCGCTTCAATAATACGGGTTAAATTGAGGAAAAACTCTTTTTTCATTACGCTGATGTCCAAACAACCTTTCAACAAAAAAGCCACCCATCGGTGGCTTTAAAGAATGGCTTATACCTTGAAGGCGCTAAGCTTAACACAGTTCAAGTCAGCGCTTCTGTAACTAATTAACTCGAAGCGCCAACGCACGCTGAACCGCAGGACGCGCTTGAATACGCTCCATATAAGCCTTCACATTTGGATAGTCATTTATGTCAATTTGCTGCCACTCATAACGCAAAATCCATGGGAAAATTGCCATATCCGCTATCGAATACTCTCCAGCCACATAGTTTTGACCAAAAAGCTGCTTGTCGAGTACACCATACAAGCGTTTGGTTTCATTGACATAGCGTTCAGTTGCATACGCAATACGTTCGGGAGCAAATTTACTAAAGTGATGGTTCTGTCCAAGCATTGGACCGAAGCCACCCATTTGCCACATCAACCACTGCTCAACCTCAACACGAGACTGTTCATCGCTTGGATAAAACTGCCCTGTTTTACGCCCTAAATACTGCAAAATCGCCCCTGACTCAAACACAGAAATGGCTTCACCTTTAGGACCATCTTGATCCACAATCGCAGGGATTTTATTGTTGGGTGAAATGCGTAGAAAGTCGGGTTGGAACTGATCATTTTCTAAAATATTGATGGGAAAGACTTGATACTCCAAACCCATCTCTTCTAATGCAATGCTAATTTTATGTCCGTTGGGTGTTCCCCAATAGTACAAATCGATCATGTGGTTATCCTGTTACTTTTCTCGTTTTAGTTCATATTGTCGAGGTTTAATACTGTTTATAGCATGATTCCATGCTTAGAAACATCAGGTTAAACTGAAATTGAAATCCTAAAATATGCATGATTAACTTCATATAAATAGAATAATTATCAACCAAAGAGAATTTTAAAAAAATCTTTTTTTTAATCTTGAAATTTTATAGAGCATCCAAATATTAAAAGTACAGCAAACATCCACACCGATTATTGCTGTGACAACCATGCTAACCGAGTCGCATAGGTTGCTTATTTATATCACTTTTCCTAATAGTGGAGGTTTTATCAATGAGTAATTTAAGCTTAATGCCATTATTCCGTCGTAGTATCGGCTTTGACCGTTTAAACGATTTGTTTGATCATGCAATGCTCAGTGAAGCACCACATTATCCTGCGTACAATATTGAAAAAGTCGGTGATGATCATTACCGCATTGTCGTAGCTGCGACTGGTTTTAACCAAGATGAGCTCGCGATTGACTTAGAGAATCAGGTACTTAATATTTCAGGTCAACATGCTGATCAGACCAAAGACAATCATGCTGAGTTCTTGCATAAAGGTATCACACAGCGTTCATTTAAATTATCTTTACGTTTAGATGAACACATTGAAGTACAAGAGGCCAATTATGAAAATGGCTTACTCACCATCCAGCTACAACGGATTGTTCCAGAAGAAAAAGCGCCATGCCGAATTCCAATCGGACAGAAGAAATTAACAACTGAAAACACTTCGGCATAGTCAATCAACAAAATAAAAAAAGCACTGCATATGCAGTGCTTTTTTTAAGATCAATGGATCATTACTTTTTCTTTTTAGGACCAAGCAACATACCCATTTGACGACCTTCCATTTTTGGTGATTGCTCAACAACACCAATTTCAGCCACATCTGCTTCAACTTTTTGAAGTTGAGCCAAACCAAGCTGTTGGTGCGCCATTTCACGACCACGGAAACGAAGAGTAATTTTTACTTTGTTGCCTTCTTCAAGGAACTTAGTGATTGCACGTAGTTTTACGTTGTAATCACCAACATCAGTACCCGGGCGGAGTTTGATTTCTTTCACCTGTACTTGATGCTGTTTTTTCTTCGCTTCTTTCTGCTTTTGCTTTAGATCAAACAAATGCTTGTTGAAGTCCATGATTTTACAAACAGGCGGTTCAGCGTTTGCTACGATCTCAACAAGATCAAGCTCAACACTTTCAGCAGCGCGTAATGCTTCTGCCAAGCTAACAATACCTTTTTGCTCACCATTTTCGTCTACAAGACGGACTTCTTTCGCACGAATTTCATCATTCAAAGCAGGACGGTTTGATTTGTTACCGCCCTGTTGATTACGGTCAGGCTGTTTAATCGCTGTTACTCCACAATGTACCGGCCGCGTTCGGCAACGGCTGCTTTTACTAGGTCAACGAAAGCGTCGATTGACATAGTACCCAAATTTGTTCCTGAGCGGGTACGCACGTTCACTGTACCTTCCTCTACCTCACGATCCCCAAGTACCAGTAAGTAAGGAATACGCTCTAATGTACGTTCACGAATCTTAAAGCCGATTTTCTCATTTCTCAAGTCTGAAATCGCACGGAGACCGTTTTCTTTAAGTTTAGCGACGACTGACTCACATGCTTCTGCTTGTGAATCGGTAATGTTCATCACACATGCTTGGATTGGTGTTAACCAAGGTGGCATAAAGCCCGCATAGTGTTCGATTAGTATACCAATAAAACGTTCAAAACTGCCAAGTATTGCACGGTGCAACATTACCGGTTGATCACGATCATTGTCTTCAGTGACATATGACGCATCTAAACGTTCTGGCAAATTGAAGTCACATTGGATTGTACCACATTGCCATACACGGCCTAAGCAGTCTTTCAGTGAGAATTCAATTTTCGGACCATAAAATGCGCCTTCACCCGGTTGAAGTTCCCACTCCAAACCAGCAGCATCTAAAGCATCTGCTAAAGATTTTTCAGCCATATCCCAAAGTGCATCATCACCCACACGTTTCTCTGGACGTGTAGACAACTTCATTTGCACGTCTTCGAAACCGAAGTCTTTATACACATCTAAAGTCAGTTGAATGAAGTCAGCCACTTCTTGACCAATTTGCTCTTTGGTACAGAAAATGTGTGCATCATCTTGAGTAAAGCCACGAACACGCATAATGCCGTGCAATGAACCCGATGGTTCGTTACGGTGACATGAGCCAAACTCAGCCAAACGAATTGGCAAATCGCGGTATGATTTTAAACCTTGGTTGAACACTTGTACGTGACAAGGACAGTTCATCGGCTTAATTGCATAGTTACGGCTTTCTGAATGCGTCGTGAACATGCCATCTGCATAGTTTGCAGCATGGCCTGATTTTTCCCAAAGCGTGAAATCAACCACTTGTGGGGTACGAATTTCGAGGTAGCCATTGTCTTGTTGTACTTTGCGCATGTATTGTTCAAGTACTTGATAAATGGTCCAACCGTTTGGATGCCAGAACACCATACCTGGTGCTTCTTCTTGCATATGGAACAGGTCTAAAGCTTTACCAATTTTACGGTGGTCACGCTTTTCAGCTTCTTCAATACGTTTGATATACGCTGCAAGCTGTTTTTTGTCTGCCCACGCTGTACCATAAATACGTTGTAACTGTTCATTCTTCGCATCGCCACGCCAGTAAGCGCCTGACATTTTAGTCAACTTGAATGCTTTTAAAAATTTAGTATTTGGCACGTGTGGACCACGGCACATATCCAAATAATCTTGATGGTAGTACAAGCCCATTTCTGTTTCTTCAGGCATGTCTGCAATCAAGCGTAATTTATAATCTTCACCACGCGCTGTGAATTCTGCAATCACCTCATCACGTGGTGTCATTTTTTTGATGACATCATAGTCTTGATCGATGAGCTTTTTCATGCGCTCTTCAATGGCTAGCATGTCTTCTGGCGTAAATGGCTTTGCGCTAAAAATATCGTAATAGAAGCCATCTTCAATGACAGGACCAATCACCATTTTCGCTTCAGGGAACAATTGCTTAACCGCATGTCCCACCAAGTGAGCGCAAGAGTGACGAATGATTTCGACACCTTCTTCGTCTTTAGGCGTAATAATTTGAAGGCTGGCATCCGTGGTAATCAAGTCAGATGCATCAACTAAACGACCATCGACTTTTCCTGCAACTGTATTTTTCGCAAGACCCGGACCGATGCTCAGTGCAACGTCCATCACAGATACAGCTTGATCAAATTGTTTTTGATCGCCATTTGGCAAAGTGATAATTGGCATAAAAAATCCTTAAGGAGTGATGCCCCGTACCATGGAGCATATCACCGCGAGATTATGATCGAGGTAAAACCTCAAAAGATAAAAACGGTGGATAAATAAAATCAGTCGAATTTTACACGTGTTATCCACAGGATTAAACCTTTTCCCCTATAAAATTCACGTTTCAGCGCATTTTGAATTTATTTGCCAGTCCCACAGCATCACTAAAATGAGGGAATTGATGTGCCGCAATCCTTATCGCTACATTTTATAATGACTCTATCGGTCACTTTTTATTGAACAATACAGCAACACAAGCATACACATTTTGCTTAAAAAGCAGGCTAAAATCTAACTAAAAGGGTTTATATCGCACAGAATCCATAGATTCAGTTTAGATAAACTAAACAAAAAAAATTCAATAAATTCATCTAAAAAGAGCAACTCGACTAAAGCATAAATGCAAGATGGCTGAAAAATGCATATCTTTTAATCAATGGAAAAATAATACTGAATTTGGAGTGATCAACATGGTGAGTGCTTATGATGAGTTACCAAGAACCCCCGCAAACTTTGTGGCTTTGTCACCGCTGCGTTATTTAGAACGAGCTGCTTATATTTACCCTCATCAAGATGCCATCATTCATGGGCACCGCCATATTTCATGGCGTGAAACTTACCTTCGCTGCTGCCAATTTGCCTCACAATTACAAAAACTGGGAATCACAAAAAACGATACTGTCTCTGTTTTGCTGCCCAATGTCCCTGCAATGATCGAAGCACATTTTGCAGTCCCAATGGCAGGTGCTGTCCTCAACACATTGAACACGCGCTTAGATGCCAAAACCATCGCATTTATGCTTGATCATGCAGAAACCAAAGTCTTATTGGTGGATCCAGAGTTTGCATCGGTTGCACAAGAAGCCTTGGCTTTGGTCGGACGCGATATTTTCGTGATTGATGTAGATGATGCTGAGTACGAAAACTGTTTTGCAGCCCCGATTGGGCAAATCGAGTATGAAGACTGGTTAACCGAAGGCGATGACAACTTTGAATGGCATTTACCTCAAGATGAATGGGATGCCATTAGCCTTAACTACACCTCTGGCACCACAGGCAACCCAAAAGGCGTGGTTTATCACCACCGTGGCGCTTATATCAATGCAGCCAGTAACATCATTGCTTGCGGCATGACACCACGTGCGACCTACTTGTGGACCTTACCTTTATTCCACTGTAACGGCTGGTGCTTTGCATGGACCATGGCAGCCAATGGGGGCACCAATATCTGTTTACGTAAAATTGACCCTGAACTCATTTTCAAAGTCATCGCTGAGCATAAAGTCGATTATTTCTGTGGTGCGCCAATTGTGCTATCCATGCTGATCAACACCCCTGAAGAGCAACGGATCCACTTTGAGCATCGCGTTGAAGTGATGGTGGCAGGTGCTGCACCTCCTGCTGCAATCATTGAAGGCATGCGCCATATTGGTATAAATGTCACCCATGTTTATGGACTGACTGAAACCTATGGACCTTCTGCGCTTTGTGCCTCTCAAGCGGGTTGGTCTGACTTATCTATTCAGGAACAAGCGCAGTTGCACTCACGCCAAGGTGTACCTTACCCACTGCAAGATAATATGAAAGTGCTGGATCCAGACACGATGCAACCTGTACCGCATGACGGTCAAACTATGGGTGAAATTATGTTCCGAGGTAACATTGTGATGAAAGGTTATCTCAAAAACCCTGAAGCCACGGCAGAAGCCTTTGCTGGTGGTTGGTTCCATACAGGCGATCTTGCCGTTTGCCAACCTGATGGCTATGCCAAAATTACTGACCGCTCTAAAGATGTCATTATTTCTGGAGGTGAGAATATTTCATCACTAGAAGTTGAAGAAATTCTCTATCAACATCCTGCTATTTTAACGGCTGCGGTGGTCGCGAAACCCGATCCTCGCTGGCAAGAAGTGCCATGCGCATTTATTGAACTCAAAGCAGGGAAAGAAACCACACCTGAGGAAATCATTGAATTCTGTAAGCAACATCTGGCACGTTTTAAAGTACCGAAAGATGTAGTGATTACAGAAATTCCAAAAACGTCGACAGGCAAGTTACAAAAATTTGTTCTACGCGATTGGGCCAAAGAGCGTGCAACGGGCGAGTTTAGCTAAACATTCAGCAGTCTATACAAGCAAATATTCTCAAATAAAAAAGCGACCTTGAAGGTCGCTTTTTTATGTCTAAATGACTTAATTATCTGAAATTAAAGCCACTTGCTGAATGTAGTTAAACAACTTCAAACGCGAAGCTTTAAGTTGTTCTTCATCCGTCTGTTGTTTCATATCACGGTGAATACGCAATACATGCTGACGAATGGTATGACGTTCCGCGGCATTATAAGTTTTGGAAAACTCATTAATGACCACATCACCATCTTTGATCATACGATCAACCCAACGCTGCAATTGAGCGGTTTTTTTCGCGCCTTGTTGCGGTGTCAAATAAGACAAAATCACCGTTTCATCTTCATTACGCAACAACTTACCAATGCGTAAAAATTGGCGACGACGAGCTTCATTTGATGTAATCAGTTTCACATCCAAAAGAGCTTCAATCAAACGCTCTTCAACAGGTAAGTTTTGAATTTGTTTAGTGTTCAACTCTGCAAGTTGAGAACCCAAAGATGCCATACGTTGTACGGCTTTTTTCTGTTCAGTTTTACTTGCACGTCCTTCTAAAGATTCAAAGTCTTCTTCAGTAAAACTATGCGGTCGACGTGCCACGATTAATCTGCCTCGTAAAATTTTGCTGCAAATAGTGCCTGAATCTCAGATAAAGCTTGTTCTTCATCTGCGCCTTCAAGCACCAAGCGTAAAGTGGTGCCCTTTCCTGCGCCTAGCATCAGGAGGGACATAATATTTTTGGCATCCACCAATTTGTCTCCTTTTCCAATTTGGATTGAAGAACGGAATTTGGTGGTCACTTCAATGAGCTTGCCAGATGCACGCGCATGTAACCCTAGTTTATTAATTACGTCAACAGTTGTATCAATCATGCCCAGTGCTTCATTTCTCGGTGGAGGACCTGAATAGACCATTTTGCCTCAAGGGCTTTTTTTAGTCTATCCACAATATATACAGAGCGATGCTGCCCACCCGTACAACCAATTGACACGGTCATATAGTGACGATGCCCTTCAGCAAAAGCTGGTAACCATTTATCTAAAAACTTATAAATATCTTGGAACATTTCGTGCGTTTGCTCACTTTGTTCCAAAAATTTTTGCACAGGGGCATCCAGTCCTGAATACTTCCGCAGTTCTAAATCCCAATGGGGATTGGGTAAATGTCGAACATCAAACACATAGTCAGCATCTAACGGAATGCCATGTTTAAAGCCGAAAGACTGCAAAATCAAAATCAGGTTATCCGACTGCCCCAACTTTGACAGCAAGGTATGCTTTAAATCGTGCACACTTTTATCGGTGGTATCAATATGCACAGTTGAGCGCAAATTAATCGGCAATAAAAGGGTTTTTTCTTCTTGAATACACTGGTTCAAACTTTGAAAGCGTGTCGCCAGCGGATGCGGACGACGTGAAGCACTAAAGCGCGCAATCAGCTCTTGATCACGTGTGGTCAAATAAATAATATCGACCGTACCATGCCTTTGCAATTGTTCAAACACCAAGTCGAACTCTTGCAAATCTGCACGTGTACTGCGTACATCCACACCAAGCGCCAACTGCTCAAGGTTGTTTTCCCGATCCAGCTTAGCCACAATCTCTGGGAGTAAGGCCAAAGGCAAATTATCAATACAGTAATAACCAAGATCTTCCAATACTTGTAATGCAGAGGATTTACCTGAACCAGACTGTCCTGTAACAATTAAAATGCGCTTCATCTTAATCCTTTGAGAGGTGAGCTTGCCTAAATATGTTTCACTTTCAAGTTATCAATTAAACGAGTTGCCCCGAGTTTTGCCGCAACAAAAAGCACCACATCTTGGTCAAACGCATCCAATTTCTGCAATGCAGGTGTGCGTGCTTCCACATAATCCACAACAAAACCAGCCTGTGTCAATGTCGCCTTTATATTTGCTAACACATCAACTAAAGCGGTACCAGTTTGTAGCGACTGTTCTGCCGCTTTTAAACTTTGATAAATGATCGGTGCTTTTTGACGGTTTTCTTCGCTTAAATAACCATTACGGGAACTTAAAGCCAAACCATCTTCTGCACGTGCAATTGCCACACCCATCACTTCAAGCGGCATATTCAAATCACGAACAAACTGACGAATCACAGCCAACTGTTGATAGTCTTTTTCACCAAAGAAAGCAAAATTAGGTTGCACAATATTGAACAGTTTCGTCACCACAACGGCGACACCATCAAAATGACCTGGGCGTTGTAGACCACACAAATCATTGGTGATATCTGAAACAGTAATATTGGTCAAACGTGGACTGTTGCCATACATTTGCTCAACCGATGGTGCAAACACGATGTCACAACCAACCTCGGCCAACAAGCGCTGATCTTGCTCCAAGGTGCGTGGGTAACTGTCAAAATCTTCATTGGGTCCAAATTGAATCGGATTCACAAAAATGCTAACTACAACCACATCACAGAGTTTTTTCGCTTCGCGCACAAGGTTCAAATGTCCCTGATGCAAGTTCCCCATGGTCGGGACGAAACCAATACTTTTTCGAGCCGTTCGCGCAGGGTTCAATGATGCTGATAGGCCTTGGATCGTGGTTTCAGTTTTCATGTTTTACAGCTCGACTTGGAATGTTTGTTCTTTTGCAGGGAATGAGCTATCAAGCACCGCTGCATGGTATGCCTTGAACGCATCCAAAATCGCCGTTTCCCCTGCTTGTTCTTTCATAAAGTTACGCACAAATTTTGCAACACGACCAAAAGTCAGTCCAAGCATGTCTTGTACTACCAAGACTTGACCATCGGTATCCACACCTGCGCCAATGCCAATGACAGGTACATGTGGGAACAACTCACTAATTTCTTTACCGAGCTGCGCAGGCACACACTCTAATAACAACACCGCAGCGCCCGCATCAACCACCGCTTGGCAGTCCGCAATCAGTTGGTCTGCCGCTTCACGTGTACGTGCTTGTAATTTATAGCCACCAAACACATGTACAGACTGTGGAGTTAAACCTAAGTGTACACATACAGGAATACCATTGCGTGTCAAAACCTGAACCGTTTCAGCCAGCCACGCACCACCTTCAACTTTGACCATTTGTGCGCCCGCTTGCATCACCACTTTTGAGCTTTGCAAAGCATCATTTAAGGTGGCATAGCTCATAAACGGTAAATCGGTCATGATCAAGGCATGCTGGTTACCACGGCGTACAGCTGCGGTATGGTAAGCCATATCTTCAACCGTAACAGGCAAAGTGGAGTCACGACCTTGAATCGCCATACCTAGTGAATCACCAATTAAAATCGTATCAATTTCAGCAAGTTCCATTGCCTTTGCCATGCTCGCATCATAGCAAGTCAGGCAGGAAAATTTGCGACCTTCTGCTTTAAATTTTCTTAAGTCATTTAAACTAATCATCAAACCATTCCTTTCAACATCTTTAGCTCGGCTAAATTAAATCTCTGCCCAATTGCCTGCATCCAGCACGCTCAACGTAGGTTGTTGTACAGCAGGCAACTGTTTCAACGCAATACCATCAATGTGTAAATCTGGGTCTAAATCCAGCAATGGAATCAACACAAAATCACGTTCCATTACACCAACATGAGGCACAACTAAACGTTCATGCTGAATTTTTTCTTCTGCATAGATCAGTAAATCTAAATCTAAAGTGCGCTCACCCCAATGGCGTAAACGTACACGTCCCGACTCTTGTTCAAAACGTTGCAATTCATCCAGCAAAGCCAACGGCGCCAAGTTTGTGCTGAGTTGCACCACGGCATTTAAATAATTAGGCTGGTCTTGTGGTCCCATCGGTGGGCTTTGATACAGCTTGGAGGTTTTTACATCTCCTAGACTGGCCAACTTGTGCACCGCTTCAGTCAAAATCACTTTAGAGTCGCCTAAGTTGCTACCTAGACCAATGTACGTGACGATGCTCATTGTGTCGGTCCAAAAATCACGCTGCTTAAATCACGCTGAACACGTTTACGTTTTAAAATTGGATGATCTGCACTAATCTCGGTTGAGCTGTGACCTGTTCCCTTACCAGTCTGGGTACGAGCTTCAGCGTGTTGCTTCGGTTTACGTGCACGACGACTACGCGATTCTTGCTCTTGCACCAGAGGCTCAATTTCATGACTTACCGTTTTGGCAATCGCCGCTTCTTCAGCACTTGCTTTACCACTGCGACGTGATTTTGCACGTTGGCGATTATATTGACTAATGGCACGTTCTTTTTCATCGGTGCTCATCAACTGATAGGCATCCCACCACTGTCCCATGCCGAGCGTACCCTCATCACCGGATTTTTCACGAAGCAACAAGAAGTCAAAGCCTGCACGGAAACGTGCATGGCTAGATAAGGCTTGAATTTGCTGTGCTTTCGGATTGAGTAAACGCGTTTGCATTTCCCACACTTCACGAATGAAGGTTTCGGCAAAGCGCGGAATAATAGTCCGCGTGGCTTGGCGTTTTAATACATCAAGTCCCGCTTGTGCACGAGCTTCAGCCGCAACCATACCTTTACTGCTATAAAACTCACAACGCTCTAAGAACGGCTGCCATAACAACACCGCATAGAAAAATGCAGGGTTGATGGTTTTGCCCACTTGAATGCGCTGATCGGTATTTTTAGCGGCACGTTCAATAAATGGGGTGATATTCGGTTGGATATCTGCAAATAACTGCTTCCAAATGCCGAAATCGATCAACATTGGCAACACACGATTTAAATGTCCCATCGTGAACAACTTCTGAGATTCATCATATAAACGGTGCGGCGAAACATCACGCAGTAACTGCGTCATTTCCAAGGTAAAAACGTCAAGAATTTGCTGATCAATTGAGAAACCTAATTTTGCAGCAAAACGTAAAGTCCGCAGCATTCGCACAGGATCTTCTTCAAAACGTGTTTGTGCATCGCCCAGTAGACGTAAGGTTTTATTTTTAATGTCATCCACAGCATGACAGAAATCTAAGACAACGCCCTTACGTGGCTGATAGTACATTGCATTAATTGAAAAATCACGGCGAGCAAAGTCTTGCTCTATCGTACCCCAATTGTTATCACGCAAAATCATGCCTTGCGCAGAGGTGACTTCTTTCTTCGGCGGTGCACGGAAAGTTGCCACTTCAACCAACTCACGACCTGAATAGACATGAGCCAGCTCAAAACGGCGCCCGATAATACGGCAACGTCGTCCGAAAACTTCTTTTACCTGTGACGGTGTTGCATTGGTCACTGCATCAAAATCTTTGGGATTTAGGCCAAGCATCATGTCGCGAACACCGCCACCGACGATATACGCTTCATAGCCTGCCTTAGTTAATGCATCGATCACATCTAAAATGTAAGAAGGTAATTGAGCGGTTGATAAACCACATTTTGACGCGCGCAAAGTTTGCAAAAGCCGCTGTCTCCTACGCCTAAACGTAAAATTCTAAGATGACGCTAATCATATATCTAACACAATCAAAGGGCAATTTGATTATCGAAAGCAAAGCAGGATTCTGATCAATTCACGAATAAATGACACCGCTTTTTTCACAAGCCCAAACGGGTTTTATTTTTTGCAAAAATTGCCGGTCCAATCCCGCGCACCTGTTGTAGCTCATCAATAGATTTAAATGCCCCTTGTTTCTGGCGATAGGCCACGATTGCCTGTGCCTTTTTTAGACCCACACCCTGAAGCTGCTGTAACTGATCGACACTGGCTTGATTTAAACTAATTTTATTTGCGCTCGACACAGGTTGGGCCTGAACAGGAGACACAGCACGTTTCACGCTCTTGGGGGCTTGAATACGATCATCCCACGCCTGCTGCTCTGCTTTCCAGTTCTGGTAGTTCTGATCAAAAGACTGTGCATAACTGGTCGGCACCCAAGCCAATAAACTCAGTAATAGCAACGCGATGATCAACAAACTTACTTTTATTTTTATCAAGTCAAGCCACCATTTTTATTATTTCAGTTGTAATTTGGCTTGCTCCCACAGTTGATCCATTTCTTCTAAAGACATCTGCTCAATCTTTTTTTGTTGTTGCAAAGCCTGATCTTCAATGAAAGCAAAACGAGTACGAAATTTATGAATCGTACTCAAAAGCGACATTTCGCTTGAGACGCCCAGTTTACGCCCAACATTGATCATTGAAAATAAACAATCGCCAAATTCATCTGCTATTTCATCGGAATTTTGCTGTTGAACCGCATGTTTCAATTCAGCTAATTCTTCTTCAAGCTTGGTATAAGCGCCTGCTACATCAGGAAAGTCAAAACCGATTTGTGCTGCATTTTTTTGAATCTGTTCCGCTTGTTGTAAGGCTGGACCATGTTTGATGCTGTCTAATCGTGACTGTACCTTACCTTGTTTTTCCTGCTGTTTAATTTGCTTCCAAAGCTCGCCCACATCTTCGGCAGACAAAGCTAAAAACTGCTGTGCTTGAAAGACATGGGGATGACGACGGATCAGTTTTTCTGTGATGGCATGAACCACATCTTGAAAATTAAAAGCCCCTTGCTCGGCATACATCTGTGACTGGAAAACCACCTGTAGCAGTAAATCACCCAACTCATCACGCACCTCATCAGCGTTACCTGAACGCACAGCAGCTTCAACTTCATAAGCCTCTTCAATAGCATAGCGGGTTAAGCTTTCTGGGGTTTGCTGTTGATCCCATGGACATTTTTCACGTAACTCACGCATCACGTTCAGCAATTGTTCCATGTTTATCTCTCTTCAAAAATCATATTGATAAAAATGACATTATGACGGCATTCATTTGTTATGCTCAATCCAATCACAACAATAACATCAAGAAAAAGAGCAACAAGGAGCAGTTTCAATGCGCAGTATTTTGATTAGCGGTGCAGCCCAAGGTATTGGTGCAGCGATCGCCCGCTTATTTTATGCACATCAGTACAAAGTGGGAATTTATGACATCAATAGCGCTCAAGCCCAACAG
Source organism: Acinetobacter sp. MF4640 (assembly GCF_002018895.1). Taxonomy (NCBI): domain Bacteria; kingdom Pseudomonadati; phylum Pseudomonadota; class Gammaproteobacteria; order Moraxellales; family Moraxellaceae; genus Acinetobacter; species Acinetobacter sp. MF4640. Next base: position 45,762 of record NZ_MVOM01000007.1, read on the forward strand.
CTGGCAGCCAGCCTCGGCCCGAATGCCAAAGCAGGACAGCTCGATGTTTCCAACTATCAAGACTGGCAAACTGCTTTAGCCGAGTTTGTCACATGGGCAGGCGAGCTCAATATCTTGGTCAATAATGCAGGAATTCTATTCTCAGGGCCTTTTGAACACACAGAGATCAGCGCACATCACAAAACCATGTCGATCAATGTCAATGGTGTACTGAATGGCTGCCACGCTGCATTACCCTACCTCAAACAAGCGAATTTTGCTCGTATCATCAACCTTTCATCGGCTTCAGCCATCTATGGTCAAGCTGATTTGGTCTCGTACTCTGCCAGTAAGTTTGCGGTACGCGGCATCACCGAAGGCTTAGATACCGAATGGCAGAAATATGGCATTCGCGTGTTGGATGTGATGCCTCTATTTGTACAAACTGCCATGGTGCAAGATATGCAAGCGAAGAGTATTCAAAACATGGGGGTACACTTAACTGCAGAAGATGTAGCGCAACACGTTTTCCAACGTGCTGTTGCAAAAGATACGACACTCACTGCAACGCATCAAGCCGTGGGTGCCAGAGCCAAGCTTTTATTTCAACTGAGTAAAATCAGCCCCCAATTTCTCAATCGCCTGACCAACTTGTACCTTTCCAAATAAAAAGAGCCTGCAATTGCAGGCTCTTTCTTTTCAATTCGCTTAGTTACCTTGCACCAAACGACGCGCACTAATGATGCCTGGTTGTTGCTCCAATCGTGCCAACAGTTTTGATAGTTGCGATAAACCTTTCACTTCAATCAACAATTTCATATTGGCAATACCGTCTGCTTCAGAGATGGTATTAACCTGACGAATATTGATTTGATCGGAGAAAATCACTTGAGTCAAATCTTTGAGCAAACCACGGCGATCATAAGCTTCCACCACAATTTGCACACTCTGACCACGCGTTGGCTGCATTTCCCAGTCGGCTTCTACTGCACGTTCAGGTTCATTTTGAATCATGCGTAAGTAGTCAGGACACGCCACTTTATGGATGCTCACCCCACGGTTCAAGGTGATATAACCCGCAATTGACTCACCATGCACAGGCTGACAACACTGCGCCACATGCAGCTCAACGTTATCTAAACCATCAATCAGAATGCCATGCGCTGACAAGGTATGACTAGCACGTGGATTCAACGTCGGCTTCAGCACCAGTTCAGGTTCGTCCTGATCCAAATGCATATGGCGGTTCACCTGATTGATCAAGGCATGCAGACTAATGTCACCATTGACCAGTGCAATCAGAATATCTTCACCCGCTTTGACATTGAAATGATTGCAGTAATCATTCAAATCAATACTTTTTGGGTGAATTGCCAAACGTGAAAGTTCTTTGTTGAGCAGGTCACGGCCCACTTCCAAGTTTTTGCTGCGGTCTTGTTGTCTAAACCAATGACGCAGCTTGTCACGCGCACGTGCCGTCTTGATATAACCTAAAGAGTTCACCAACCAATCACGGTTTGGCTCACGGTCTTTCTTGGTTAAAATCTCAACTTGCTCACCCGTTTTTAAGGTATAAGTCAGCGGAACATAACGCTGATTCACCCGCGCGGCATAACACTTATTACCGACTTGAGTGTGCACATGATAAGCAAAGTCGAGTACGGTCGAACCACGTGGGAGCTCTTTAATATCTCCATCACGGCTAAATACATAAATCTTCTCAAAGTCTTCAAAATCTTGAATTTGCTCAAAATTTTCAGAGTCTTCATCAGACTTATGTACATTCGCATCATTGCGCTCTTGATAGTGTTCAAGTACTGCACGCAATGAATGTAAACGATGGTTAAAAGAGCGATCGGTATTCTTACCACCCTCTTTATAGTTAAAGTGCGAACACACCCCAAGTTCTGCTTCTTCATGCATGCTCTTGGTACGAATCTGAACTTCCAGTGACTTATTTTCCGCAATCACAGCCGTATGCAGTGAGCGGTAACCATTGGCTTTCGGATTGGTAATATAGTCATCAAACTGATGCGGAATATGCCGCCAAATTTGGTGCACGATCCCCAACGAGTGATAGCACTCAGGAACCGTTTTAACCAAGACCCGAACGGCACGAATGTCATAGAGCTGATCGAAGCTCAGGTTCTTACTTTTCATTTTTCGATAAATCGAATAAATGTGTTTTACCCTGCCGCTAATTTCAGCTTCAATGCCATGCTCATTCAAAGATGCACGCAATGTATCAATCACAAACTGAATATATTGCTCACGCTCCAGTCGCTTTTCATTCAGCAGCGTCGCAATTTCTTTATAGCGATCGGGTGCTAAATAGCGAAAGGCTAAATCTTCCAGTTCCCACTTTAACTGCGCAATCCCTAAACGGTGTGCCAGAGGTGAGTAAATGGTTAAGATTTCTCGTGCTACACGCTCTTGACGTTCTTTAGATGAAGTCGCCAATTCACGCAGTGCATAAGTTCGCTCAGCCAATTTGATCAGTACAACGCGCACGTCTTCCGTCACTGAAATCAACATTTTATAAATGCCGTTTAAGTGCTCGCGCTGATTGTTATTAAAGTGATCTTCGAGGCGTTTATTCTGCTCAATGAGGTCGGACAACTTACCCATAGCCAAAGTGCCTTTGACCAGTGCATGCACTTGTTCGCCAAAATGCTCTTGCACTTCCGCCAATGGAATCACGCCTTCGCGTACACCACGATAGAGCATCGCAGCAGCCAAGGTGTCTTCATCGACATGTAAATGGGCCAGAATATCCGCCATTTCAATACCGGTATAAAAGGTATTGGAACGATGATTAACCGTGGTTTCTAACTCTTTTTGTAAAGTCAAATTGGCAACTTCTTCGAGTTGCTCAAGCTTCGCATCATCTAATATGCTTCGAACACGATCTAACCATTCAGCCAAATCATGTTGAGCTTGTTCGGCATGCTCTACAGTCGCCTCCTGAGACAACTCATTAAGTCGCCCAGGTAGTTGCTCACGTACTGTGACCATACCCTTCTCCTACACTTTTACGCTTCATATTCTTTAATCGTTTATCTCATTATCTTTTTCAAACAATGCTATCGACTCAACGTGACCTGTGTGGGTAAACATGTCCATCACACCGGCTTTGACTAATCGATAACCCTGTTGTACCAACAGCCCCGCATCCCTTGCGAGTGTCGCTGGATTACACGACACGTAAACGATTCTTTTTGCACCAAAGTTAGGCATATAATGCATTATTTCCTCTGCGCCTGCACGTGGAGGATCTATCAATAATGCATCAAATCCTTGATTTGCCCAAGAATGATGCGAGAAATCTTTTGTTAAATCTTGTGAAAAGAACTTCAACTGGCGAAGAGCATTACGTTCCGCATTTTCTGCACCACGTTGAACCATTTCTTCACTGCCTTCAACACCAACCACTTGTCCTGTTGCACCCACGCATCGAGCCAAAGGCAAAGAGAAATTTCCTAGACCACAGAACAAATCGAGAACACGTTCTCCTTGTTGTAAATCTAGCAAGTCACATGCCAATTTCACCATTTGCGGGTTAATGGTTGAGTTTACTTGAGTAAAGTCATGTGGGTTAAATCCAAATTCCACATCAAAATCATTTAAACGATAATGTAAACGCATCTCTGCATGTTCATCATCGACACGCTTTAAACTTTCTGGGCCCGCAGCTTGTAAATACAACTGCCACCCTTTGTCTAACGCAAATTGTTTTAATCGGTTGACATCCTCTGTGTTTAATTTTTCAGTATGTCGCACCGTGAGGGCGATGTCACAATCCCCCATAGCCAATTCTATATGACCAATGGCCGCTTTGGCTGTTAGACTTTGGAGTAACTGCTTCAAGCGTGTGATTGAACCAAACGCTTGATCTAACACCAAACAACGATCAATTGAAGTCAGTTTATTGGTTTGACGCTCTCGAAAACCGACCACCAACTTATCTTTATTGGGAATATAACGCACCCCAATGCGTGCTTTACGGCGGTAGTCTTCACGTAAAGAGCGCAAAGGCGGCAACCATTCTTCAGGTTGAATCCCCGCAAAATGCTGTAAATGCGATTGCAGTACATTTTGCTTTAAACGAATTTGTTCATCGGGGTGAATGTGTTGCATATTACAGCCACCACAGCTTTTAAAATGCGGACACTTCGGCTCAACCCGAAAAGCAGAGGCTTCACTAAGGAGTTGAACAGCGTCGGCTTCCTCTAAACGCTTTACCGCATGGGTAATCTGCGCTTTAACCATTTCACCCGGCAACGCATAGCTAATAAAGACTTTTTTACCCTGCTTGTCTGCAGGATGGTCTGGATGCGAACCATAGTGCGCTATGCCGCGTCCTTCATGCGAAAGTGACTCAACCTGAAAAATATAATTGGGCTGTTGAGTTGGACGAGGTTTGGCTCTATGTTTCATGTGTACCTAAAGATGGGAAGGGGAAAAATCAGCAGCGGTAAAGGCCGTCTGCTGTGAGGTCTCACGCCACACCGACAAAAAGTCTTGATGCTGCGGTTGAGCCTGTAAAAACTGGATGGTTTGATCGATAAAATGACGATGGTCTTGAGCTAACAATTGCCCTTTGAGCAAGAGCCAACGCAAATATACCAACCATGTATTTAGCACATCACCTTCACAATAACTGGTGAGTTTGAGCCATTCCTGCGCCCGAACATATTCAGGTACATGATACGCTCCATCACCTCGTTTACCGGGATACCCCAATAAATGGGCAACATCATCTAGCTTTTGGAAATGACGTCCATTAAACATTGCCATCACATCCATCAGGTCGATGTGACGCTGATGATAACGGTTCTGATAGTTATTATAGCGCTTTTGTGTGTCAATTTCGCCCTGATCGAACAAAGCAGGTGCAGTTAAACCATGATACATAGCACGAAGCATGATTACAGGTAAGTCAAACTGAGCACCATTCCAACTCACTAAAGTCGGTAAACGCTTATCAAATATAGATAAAAACTTACTGAGAATTTCTGCTTCCGAATATTGTTCACGGCTAAAAGAAAAGAGTTTCATCTGGCCTTGGTCATCCAGCCATAAGCCTGAAATACACACAATTTCATGCAAAGCCAAACGCTGAAAATCCATGCCTGACTCTTGGCGACGCAATTTGGTCAGTGCCGCCTCCAAATCAGCCTCAGGCAAATCTAAACCATATAAATGCGCCCCCGATCTCAAATCAGTCATGGTTTCAATATCAAAGGTGAGCACAGGTAGGCGCATAGCAGAACTCTCTTTTATTGTTTTATTCAGGATCGACCACAGAGAAAAGACCCGTCGATAAATAACGGTCACCACGGTCACAAATAATGCACGCAATGACGGCACCAGGGTTTTCTTCAGCAATTTTAATTGATGCCCACACCGCACCACCTGAAGAAGTTCCTGCGCTAATCCCTTCTTTTTGCGCCAATTTACGCATGGTTCTTTCTGCTTCAATTTGCGGAATATCAATAATCTGATCAATCCGACTGCGGTCAAAAATGGTCGGTAAATATTCTTCAGGCCAGCGGCGAATCCCTGCGATACTTGAACCATCCGATGGCTGTAGACCAATAATTTGAATGTCGGGGTTCATCTCTTTGAGATATTTAGAGACCCCCATAATGGTACCTGTAGTACCCATTGAACTCACAAAGTGAGTGATTTTGCCACCTGTTTGCTGCCAAAGTTCAGGCCCAGTCGTTAAATAATGGGCTTCAACATTATCAGGATTACCAAACTGGTTGAGTACGTGCCCTTTGCCTTCTTCTTGCATTTGCAAAGCCAAATCACGTGCACCTTCCATGCCCTGTTCTTTGGTCACTTCAATCAGTTCCGCGCCATAAGCACGCATTGCATCTTTACGTTCTTGGCTCATGTTGTTGGGCATAATCAGTTTCATCTGATAGCCACGCATCGCAGCAACCATCGCCAGTGCAATGCCGGTATTTCCACTGGTCGCTTCAATCAAGGTATCGCCCGGCTGGATTTGCCCTCGCTTTTCCGCTTGCATAATCATGTTATACGCGGGACGGTCCTTGACAGAACCTGCGGGGTTGTTGCCTTCTAACTTTGCCAATACTGTTGCTTGAGTGTGACTTGCCAGACGCTGTAAACGCACCAGTGGAGTTTTTCCAACATAGTGATCTAACAAAAATTCGTCTGCTTGAAAATCAGTGGATGTAGTACTCATTCTTTGCACCTTGATCGAGGTGCGCCTATTGTATGGAAAAATACCTGTCCCTGCACCCATTTAGCGTGCTTTTTCGTGAAAGTGATTAAAGCACCATCGATTTTTTATAAAGCGTGCTACACTTCAAAGCATAGGGAATAAATCACTTGCACCATGTCAAATATCAATAAAAAGTTATTTAATCGTCTGCACTTAAACCATGCTTATGGACAGCTCATTGCACTTATTTTTGTGCCGATTATGATCTTGGCTTGTGTAGGTGCATTACTGGTCATTACCGAAACTTCAAATGCCGCCAAAGCCCAGCAGCGACAAATGGCGATAGCGATTTTAACGCGCTACCAACTGGATGCAGAAGCAGCAATCAATTTGGTGAATGCCTCCCCTTGGCAGTATGAAAATGCACGTTATTTGATGCAAAAAATGTTAGATGAAAAACATCTGATTCGTGCCGCAATTATTGATGACAAAGGCAATAACAAACTCAGCATTGGCTACCAAGACCAAGCGCCGTGGCCTGCGCTGAAAAAAAATACTGATTTTTTTGGCCCAATGAATTTTAAAGGTAATACAGTATATGGTTTGCCCATCAACCAATTTACAGGCACGCCTGCGCAGTTGGTGGTTGAGTTAGATAACCAGCCCTTACAAATTGCCCGTTATCGCGTGTTGATTGTGTTGATTGCGACAGGTCTGTTGACACTATTACTACTTTTACTCTGTTTAAATTTCTACTCGCGTCGCTGGATTGCGCCGATGTATGAAATTCGCATGCAGCTGCAACGTTTAAATGCCGACACCCTCGATCAACACATGCTGATTAACAGCACCGGTGAATTACGCTTACTACAGCGCGATATTGCCAATGTGGTGAAACGCCTGCATTTTAGTTTTTTAGAATTGAAAGAACACACTGAGCAAACGGAAGACGATTTACGTCGAACCCTTGACACTTTAGAAGTGCAAAACATTACCTATCGTCAAGCGCGTGACCAAGCCATTTCAGCAAGTCAGTCCAAGTCTGTATTCTTGGCCAATATCAGCCATGAACTGCGCACGCCACTGAACAGTATTGATGGTTTTATTCACCTGTTACTGCGTCAAGACAACCTCAACAATGATCAAAACCTGTATTTACAAACCATCCGAAAATCATCTGCACACTTACTGGCACTGATTAATGATGTTTTAGATTTTTCAAAAATTGATGCAGGTAAACTAGAACTCGATACTGCAACTTTTGATTTAGAAGAAGCAATTTTTGATGTTATGGATATGCTGTCTCCTCTTGCTGCACAAAAGCATATCGATATGGCCTTTTACTATGCCGACAATGTGCCAAAGCATGTGGTTGGAGATGCCCTACGCTTCAAACAAATTTTAACCAACCTGATTTCCAATGCCATTAAGTTTACTCCTGATGGTGAGATCATCGTCCGCGCAAGAATGGAACAAGATGATATTGGACAGTGCCTATTGCACTTTAGTGTACAAGACAGCGGCATCGGACTCAGTGGAACCGACCGTAAAAAACTGTTTGAGTCTTTCTCGCAAGGCGATGCTTCGGTCACGCGTCAATTTGGCGGCACAGGTCTAGGCTTAGCGATTTCCAAACAGCTGGTGCATTTGATGCAGGGGCAAATTGGATTTGAGGACAACCAAGAACGCGCGCCAACCGAAAAAGGTTCCACCTTCTGGTTTACAGCCATGTTTATGGTCAATGAAGAAGATGAGTACGTTGAGCATCCTCAGTTTAGCGATATGCAAGTGGTCTCGTATTTGGCACATCCTGCAACGGCCAATATTCTGCGTCATTATCTTGAAGACTATGCTGTGGAACACATCGAATCGAGTTCAATTTTAGACTTGTTCAGCCACCTCAACAGACTGCCTCAAGATGTGGAAAATACATGGTTGATTGTTGATCACAGTGGTGATACCGAAGCCTTATTAAAAGAAATTCGTCAGCGTTATAGCGGTAACCTTGCGGTTTATGGTTACCAGATGTCACTCGATTTGACCACGCTGAATGAATATCGCGCACGACCACTATACCAACCGCTCAGTCGGAGTGCTTTGATTCAATTGCTCAGCAATCAACCGCTATTTGAAGAAGACGAAATGGAGTCCTTCAATGGTCAAGGCTTACATATTTTAGCGGTGGATGACCATCTCCCTAACCTGATTGTCCTTGAAGCCCTACTAGGCGAGTTGAATGTCACGACAACAAAAGCTTTAAGCGGTCAACAAGCCTTAGAGATTTTACAAGAGCGCGCTGAACACGACAGCAAAGCTTTTGATTTGGTGTTTATGGATATTCAAATGCCTGTCATGTCGGGTGTCGACACCACACGTGCCATTCGTGCGCTGGAGTCAACCATTGAAAACCATAAGCGTTTGCCCATCATTGCCCTCACCGCACATGCATTGGCCGATGAAAAACAAAAACTACTGCAAGTCGGCATGGACGACTATGTCACCAAACCAATTCAAATTGATCAGATCATTCAAATCCTGACCCATTGGACCACTGATCGCTTCAATAAAGGCTCGCCTGTTGAAAAAGCCATCGTGATTGAAGCACTTGATCCGAAGGTGCTCGACTGGCAGCAAAGCTTACAGTTGGCCGCCAATAAAGAAGACTTAGCGGTCGACTTATTGCGTATGTTAATGGACAGTTTTGATACTGAGCTACATGAAATGAAGCAGTTGATTGAAATGGAAGATTTCCCACAATTAGAACATGTGCTACACCGTCTGTATGGTGCAACACGCTATGTCGGTGTACCCAACTTACAAGAAGCAACAGGGACATTTGAACAGTTTGTTTCAACCTTACGTAAAGAGCGTCGTAAAGCAGATGAACAGTTTGTTCAAGAAACCATAAAGCGTTTCAATGAACTCAAAGTCGTGATTGAACAAGTACAACATGCGGCACAGCAAATTTTAATCAAACATAGCCCATAAAACATTCAAAAGAGCATGGCACCAAAGACAAGTTGCGACGTGACTCTTGGTGTCATTTATCCGCACGGGAGCTATGCTATGCTCCGTGCGAGCAAAAAATAAGAGTTCTCATCATGGCTTTACTTCGCATTGAAAACAAAAATGGCATTGCCACTGTTTCACTTAACCGTCCAGACAAACGCAATGCGATGAGTTTCGACCTGTTGCGCGAATTGGTTAAAACTGCTGAAAAAATTAAAAAAGACCGTAGCATTCGCTGTGTCATCCTTACTGGTGAAGCGCAAGTCTTTAGTGCAGGCATTGATCTTGCCGATTTGAACAATCCGAAGAATCGCGCCTATGCCGCGTGGGAACTGATCAAACCGGGACAAAGCCTCTTTCAAAAAGCCTTCCTGATTTGGCAAGAACTGCCTGTTCCTGTGATTGCCGCGATTGAAGGATTTTGCTTTGGCGCTGGTATGCAACTGGCTTTAGCGGCGGATATTCGTGTCGCACACCCTGCAACCCAAATGTCGATTATGGAAAGCCGTTGGGGACTGGTCCCGGATATGGGACTGACGCGCTCTTTGAAAGGTCTAATCGGACTAGATCTTGCCAAAGAATTAACGCTTACGGCGCGTATTTTCGATGCAACTTATGCCAAAGAAATTGGCTTAGTCACACATCTTGATGAATCACCGCTTGCTAAAGCTCAAGCCATTGCAGAAGAAATGTTACAACGCTCACCAGATGCGCTCATGGCCTCAAAATATGTGCTAGATGCCATGCAGCATGAGCCTAAAAAATCCTTACGTTTGGAAAAAATTTGGCAGCTCAAATTACTGTTAGGTAAAAATAGCCAAATCGCACGTAAAAAAGATAAACAACCCGACGTGCAGTATCTACCACGCCAATACAAATAACAGTATTTAAGCACTGACAATCAAAGAGGGTCCCATGAGTTTCGATCGACACACTAAAATTGCATTTCTCGGCATGGGACTCATGGGCAGCCGTATGGCCACCCGCTTACTTCAAGCGGGTTTCGAAGTCGCTGTATGGAACCGTACCCGCAGTGCCTGCGATGCACTCATTGATTTGGGGGCGACAGACTTAGCGCTACAAAACATTGCCGACTACCCTGTAGTTCTGACCTGTTTAGCCGACGACAAAGCCGCACTCAGCGTTTATGAACAAATCGAACCGTTTTTGACGGCGAAGCAAGTGATTATCGACTTTTCCAGTCTTTCGGTGGAGCAAACCCTGAGCCTTGCAGCACGTGCCGAACAAAAACAGGTGCAATGGATCGACTCGCCTGTTTCAGGGGGGATTGTCGGAGCAGAGCAAGGCACACTGGTGATCTTTGCAGGAGGCGATGCACAGACGATTCAAGACTTGTCTTTGATTTATAATATCTTGTCACAACGTGTCACCTGTATGGGCAATACTGGAACAGGACAAGCCACCAAAATTTGTAATCAACTGATTGTGGCAGCCAATAGCACGCTGATTGCAGAAGCAGTTGCTTTAGCAGCCAAAGCTGGCGTGGACACTCGCTTACTTGCACCTGCGCTTGCAGGCGGTTTTGCCGATTCGAAACCCTTTCAAATTTTAAGTCCACGTATGGCGACTCACCTGTTTGAGCCCGTACAGTGGAAAGTTCAAACCCTGTCCAAAGACTTGAACAATGCTGTGCAGCTTGCTGCGCAGCACCAACTCGACATTCCTGTTGCAGCGCGAGCACTTCAGCAATTGCAAGCACACCAACAACAAGGCTATGCTGAAGCTGATCTTGCCTCAGTCATATTACAAGTAGAACAACAAGCCAAATAAAATTAGGAGAAAATCATGACCAAACTTGCTGTAAATTTATCCATGATTTTTACCGAAGTACCGCTGCTTGAGCGTTTTGCTTTGGCTCAAACCGCAGGCTTTAAACATGTGGAAATCCAATTTCCCTATGAACTCAGCATTGAACAAATTCAAACTCAGCTTACGCTTCATAACTTAAGCCTCTGCCTCATTAACGTTCCTGCGGGCGACTTAATGACCGGTGGCAATGGGCTCGCAGGAGTCCCAGGCAAAGAGCTAGAGTTTCATCACGCTCTTCAGTTAGCAGTGCAATATGCCAGCGCACTCAAAGTGCCAAGTGTGAATATCCTTGCTGGCAAACAACCCCTAGATGCCGACCTACTGCCCTGTTTAAATACCTTATCCAAGAACCTGAAACTGGCCTGCCATATGTTCAGTGAACATGACATTCAGCCTGTATTTGAAATGATCAACGGCACCGATATGCCGCGCTTCTTAGTGCAAAATATTGCCCAAGCACAGGAAATGCTAGAAGCAGTACAACACCCTGCACTTAAAATGCAATACGACTGCTATCACATGGCCATGATGGGTGAAGATGTGTTGCAAGGACTACAAGAAAATATTCAAGCTATTGGTCACATCCAATTTGCAGACTGTCCGGGGCGGCATGAGCCAGATACTGCACAAATTATGTATGCAAATATTTTTGAATGGCTACAACACAGCAGTTATGACGGTTTTATTGCGGCTGAATATCGACCAAAAACTGTTTCAACTCAGTCCTTTGCATGGAAGGCAAAATACTTTGCTGCACATCCTCAAAGTTGAACCATTGCGGATTTGAAATTTTCGCCTAAAAACGCTATATTATAAGATGAGTTATTGTCCGGAAAAATTCCCTTTATGAATTTAGAACCATCGCCCAGCGCTTCTAATTCTCACGATTTCGCAATGAATACCCAAGCTGCCGACGTACAAGCTTGCTTAAAAGTTGTACATGAAGCCCTTGAAGATGTAAAAGCAAAAGATATTTTAGCGATTGATGTCAGCCTAATCAGCAACGTCGCTGATGCAATTGTGATTGCAAGCGGTACATCAACGCGTCACATCAAAGCACTTGCTGATAACGTTGCTGAAGAAGCACGTAAAGCAGGTTTTCGCCCTCTCGGTGTCGAAGGCGAACGTGATGCAGAATGGATCTTGATTGATCTTGGCTTTGTTGTTGTGCACGTGATGTTGCCAACAGCACGTCGTTTCTACGACCTAGAAAGCCTTTGGCGTGCAGCCCCAGAAGAAACTGTAGCCTAATATGAAAAGAGCGACCTGAAGGTCGCTTTTTTTATGTCTAATTTTATTTAAATTAAGCGATGCATATCGACCATTGGGTAACGCTCTTTCACTTGGCGCTTCACGTGGGCATAGAGTTGATCTGCTTTTGCAGGACCATAAAACTCACAATAATTTTCATAACAGACTGTCAAGATCTGCGCATATTGAGTCATGGGCAAAGCTTCGAGCACCGCTCGATCATTCAAGGCCTGATACCTATCAATCACAATGGATAAAGCCTCTAGCTGCATTTTCACTTCACGCTCAAACTCCTGCACATCAACGGCTTTGACTGCTTGACAGATATTTTGCATAAAAAACGTCAATGCATCGAGTAACACTGCTCCCCCTTGTTCGCTTTTCGATGCTTTTGCAGAGGGATTCAACAACACTTGTTTTTCAACTTGGGCCATCTCGGCCAAGACATTTTTGAGCATGTCTTTTCGAAAGTAACGTAATTCCTCTGTGGTACAGATTTCACTCAAAAAACGATTCAGGACAAAGGAGGGTTGATCACCATATTTCGCTTCCCAATGATTCAATACTTGCTCTAAAAGTGTTCCTTGTAAGTACTGACTTAACCCACGTTCGATCGCTTGGCGTTTTTGTAAAATAGTTAATGTTTCAGTCGACATGAGCTATCCTCCTTTCATTAATGACGTTTGGTCATATCATCAGTTTCAAACGTCACATCACGCTGAAACTCAGGATAAGATAGTTCTGCATGTTCGGTATAGTCCAAGCCACGTTGTTCATGTTGTTTACTCACCCGCAAACCACCAAGAACGAGGTCTAAGACTTTAAAGACGATCAACGCCACACCAAAACCCCACGCAAAGGCTGTCAAAATCCCCAAGCCTTGTACCGCAATGAGCCCCGCATTAAACATATTGTTTTCAAAAAACAAACCCGCTGCCAATGTGCCCCATGCCCCACAAAAACCATGCACAGTCACCGCATCGACCACATCATCCAAGCGGAGTTTTTCCATCACCACTGGTAAAATACTGACCAGTACACCTGCAACCGCCCCACTGATGATGGCATACAGTGGACTCATGGTTGCACAGCCCGCCGTAATTGCAACCAGCCCACCCAAGGAGGCATTAATGGTGCCGCGCATTAAAATTGCTTTACCACGTATTAGGGTATAAACCATATAGGCAACTGCCGAAGCACACGCCGCCAAATGTGTATTCAAGGCAATCCGCCCAATACTCACATCTGCCTTCACGGTAGAGGCCGCATTAAAACCAAACCATGCCAGCCATAGAACAAAACCGCCTAGCGCCACCAACGGTAAATTATGTCCTGCCAAATAATGGACCTGCCCATTGCGTCCAAACCGTCCTAAACGGGGTCCCAGCACAATAATTCCGGCTAAGGCCACCCATCCACCAATCGAATGCACCACCGTTGAACCAGCAAAGTCGATAAAGCCCATGGCTTTTAGCCAACCTTCACCATCAAATAGACTCCCCCAAGCCCATGCACCAAAAATCGGGTAGATCAAACCACTGACCACCGCAGCACTCACGATATACGCCACAAAGTGAATCCGCTCAGCCATCGCCCCACTGGCAATCGTCGTGGCGGTGGCCGCAAACATCATTTGAAAGAACAAGAGGTTCCAGTGCCAGTCATCCATGGCATTGGGTGCAAAATGCGAAGTTCCTATCCAACCACTCGTATTGACACCAAACATCAAACCAAAGCCAATCAACCAAAACACCAAGCCCCCTAAACAGGCATCCATATAGTTTTTCATGAGTACATTAATGGTGTTTTTAGAGCGCACCGAACCACTTTCAATCAGGGCAAAACCTGCTTGCATGAAAAACACCAAGATGCCACCCAGCACCACCCAGACACTGTCAAGCGAGAGGCGAATCTCTTGAATATTTTGAGCCTGTGTTGGCAGGGGCTCTGCAGCAAAACTGGGTAAAGCAATACAGCACACAAAGAAGAGTAAGTATTTTATTTTTTTCATGAATAATCCCCCAAAGATTATTCATTTCAATTGCAAAATCAATGCCAGTGTTTCAACACATTACGGATATTTAATCATGATCCATGCCCGCCAATATAAACGGAGCGATTTAAACAAGGTGAAAAAACGATACACCATACAAGAAGTCAAAATGAATTTATAAGCCAATTGATAAAACATAACTTTTAGTTTTTATAGTACTCATCCACAGCATAATAGTGAACCTTCTCTATCCATCGACCACGATTCAGCGTTCGCTCTGTCACTTTAACCTTTCCCGCTTGGACTGTTGCATCTTCAATAAACTCTTTGACTAAACTCAAACCATGTTTAGGAATCACAATATATTCCGAACGGATGTGATAACAACATCCACTTTTATTGAAGGTTAAGATTCTTTTCTGTTTTGGATCGACCTCAAACATGCCCAAATTTTCATGGGTTAAGGCCGATAGCTCCTCACTCAGAACAAATTTATTTTTGGTTCGATGAAAGACATACACATCGTAGGTTGGTCCACCATAGGCACCATAGTTACCATTACGGATGGCGACATCCTCACTCCCGTCAAAGTTAAAGTCAGCAAAAATTAATGCGCTTTGCTCACCATAAAGCTGCACCACATTAACAGACGGTTTGTAAGTTTCGTCCAGATCCATCGTCAATTCAGCCGAGGAAAAATGCTGAAAGTGCTGTGTTGTCCCTTTTAGGTAAAGATCAATATTGGCTTGTCCATCACAGCTACTGTCCGTACAGTTCCTCGTCATTTTTACATCATAGTGCTTCGATGCATTTTTTATTTCGAAGACTTGAGCCTGAGTAGTTTGACTCAAAACGAACACACCAAATATCAACAGCAGCTGACACGAGATCTGATTTATGTTCATATTGTTTTCTTATTGAAAAGTTAAACATCATCTTAGCAAAAGCTGCAAACATAAAAAAACCACCCGAAGGTGGTCTTTATACACTCTAGGAGGAGGATTAGTGTCCACCACCATTGATTGCTTTAGTCATGTCTTCAACCACTTTCTTCGCATCACCGAAGATCATCATAGTTTTTTCGTTATAGAACAAATCGTTGTCTAGACCTGCATAACCTGTCGCCATAGAACGTTTGATGACCATAATGGTACGTGCTTTATGTGCTTCAAGAATTGGCATGCCATAAATTGGAGATGTTGGATCGTCTTTCGCTGCAGGGTTGACCACGTCATTCGCACCAATCACAAGCACCACATCTGTTGCAGGGAAGTCAGAGTTAATCTCATCCATCTCTAAGATGTCTTCATAAGCCACGTCTGCTTCAGCCAAAAGTACGTTCATGTGACCCGGCATACGACCAGCAACTGGGTGAATGGCGAAGCGCACTTTTACACCCTGTTCTTTTAGGATTTCACACAGTTCTTTGACCGCATTTTGTGCACGACCTTGCGCCATACCATAACCCGGTACGATCACAACGCTGTCTGCATTTGACATCAAGAAGCCGGCGTCATCTGCTGAACCAGAACGATGGTTACGCTGTGCTTGTTCGCCTTTGTCTGCAGAAGCTACCGCAGTTCCACCCATTGCACCACCAAACAAAACGTTGATGATTGAACGGTTCATGGCTTTACACATGATGTAAGACAGAATCGCACCTGAAGAACCCACCAGTGAACCCGCAACGATCAACATATTGTTTTCGAGTGTGAAACCAATACCTGCTGCTGCCCAACCAGAGAAGGAGTTCAATAGCGATACCACCACTGGCATATCACCGCCGCCGACTGGTGCAATCCACACCCAACCGAATGCAAGTGCCAGTGCAGTCATAGCCCAGAATGCATTCATGTTGCCTGTTGTGAAGAAGTACACACCACATGCCAACATTGCAAGGAAAATCAGCGCTTGTACAGGTTTAACCCATGCACCAGAAATGGTTTTCGCCCATTTTTTTGCAGCCAATTTACCATAAGCAAATACAGACGCTGTAAAGGTAATCGCACCGACGAAACAGCCCACGAACAATTCAAATAAATGAACCTGGCTCATGTGTGCATGTTGCACACCCGCAGCAGTTAATGCCGCTTCATTTTGTGCAAATAATGCAGTCAGTTGGTTGTTATGTAGAATTGCCGCAATCGCAATCAATACCGCAGCCAGGCCCACCAAAGAGTGCATCAATGCGACCGTTTCAGGCATCTGCGTCATAGGTACAGTGCGCGCACGAGCAATACCCACAATCGCACCCAGCACCATCGCACCACCAATCATCCAAATCACAGGATGATCTGCCACAAAGAAGGTAGTCACTACAGCAATCGCCATTGCGATCATGCCGTAACGGTTGCCTTGAATTGCCGTCTTCGGGCCAGACAAACCACGTAAAGTTAAGATAAAGAGGACAGCACCAATCAGGTAGAACCAATCCGCATAGTCTCGAATGAATTCCATATATTAGCCCTCTTTTTTCTTTTGCTTTGGCTTGAACATTTCAAGCATGCGCGCAGTTACTGCGAAGCCACCGAAAATATTGATACTTGCTAAGAACACCGCAATCGCACCTAAGATGCTCACCACATTCACACTTTGGAATGCAACATTCGCATCAACACCAATTGCAGGAATCCCCACCGTTTGAATCATTGCACCGACCACGATGATCGATGACAACGCATTGGTAACTGCCATAAGCGGTGTATGTAGTGCTGGCGTAACGCCCCACACGACATAGTAGCCTACAAAGATGGCAAGGACGAAAATTGTAATTGTTTCAACCATGATCTATCTCCTTAACCACGCTTCAGCAGTACTTGACCGCCATGAGTTACTAGAAGGGCTTTTTGAATTTCTTCTTCAGGATTGATAGCAAAGTTTTTCTCTGCATCAAATAAAGTATCTAAGAAGTTCAAGACATTTCGTGCATACAAAGCAGAAGCTTCAGTTGAAACTGTAGAAGGAATGTTTGGAATACCTAAAATGGTTACGCCGTTGTCAGTCACAACATTTTCACCATTCTTAGAACCTTCAACGTTACCGCCTGTTTCAACCGCCATATCGAGGATGATTGAACCTGGTTTCATTTTGGCAACTGTTTCCGCCTTAATCAGACGTGGTGCATTACGACCTGGTAAAAGTGCAGTGGTAATCACGATGTCAGCATTCGATACAGCTTTGTCCACAATAATAGCTTGATCGCGGATATAGTCTTCACCTGGCATCCAACCATAACCATTTTTCGCAGCATCGGCTGCTTTTTGCTGTTCTTCCGCTGACATAGGTACGTCTAGCCATTTGCCACCCAAAGATTCCACTTGATCTTTCGCAGTCGGACGTAAATCCGTTGCTTCAACCACAGCACCCAAACGTTTTGCTGTCGCAATCGCTTGTAGACCAGCAACACCGACCCCCATGATCACGACACGTGCAGGTTTTACAGTACCCGCAGCCGTCATCAACATTGGGAACATGCGCTGGTACTCTGCCGCAGCAAGAAGCACTGACTTGTAACCCGACAAGTTAGCTTGTGAAGATAATACGTCCATGTTCTGCGCACGAGATAAAGTTCGTGGCAGTAGCTCCAAAGCAAATGCAGACACTTGTTGTGATGCAAATTGATCAAGCTCCGTATTACGGTACGGGTCAAACATGGCAATAACCGATGTATTTGGCGCAAGCTTTTGAATTTCAGCACCCTGAGGGGCACGTACTTTCAAAATCATTTGGCTACCGGTATAGGCATCATCTGTCAGCGTAGCACCGACTTGCTCATAAGCACTGTCGATATAAGCAGCTTTCACACCTGCTCTACGTTCAATCACTACACTATGACCAGCACTGATCAACTTTTTTACCGTTTCTGGCGTTGCGGCTACACGATTTTCACCGACGACAGTTTCGGCTGGAATTCCGATCTGCATGAGCGTCCCTCAAGCTAGTTTTTCTTAAAGTAAACATCACCGATTAGGCAATGTTTTCTCACAGGATGTTCTTATGAATTTTTGGATTCTAATGAAACTTTTTTAAAATACCACCCACTATTTATTTAATAAATACCCATATACTGAACTGGTGATTCATAAAAAATATTGGGTGATATCTCGTTTATTTACTTTGAATCCGCTTAAAAATTGATTTATTTCTATTCAAATTCTGAGCTACAGATCTTTTTACACTAAAATCTGCACTTTTTTTGCACAAAACTAAGTCCTTTAATTCCGCAGTATTGATCTTTTTGACCAATCCAAGAATATGAACCACCACGTTCACATTAACCCGAACCTGTCATTCATCGAGCTTTGCCATCTGCCGTCGCGCAAACTTTGCAGGCATTGACTTGAATGACAGTTTTGCCCCATTTGCAAAAGCTTAGAATTGGCCTGTTCCTATGTTTCATCGATCAAAAATGCCAATGCTCAAAATTTAGTCCAACTGAAACGTGTATTTGAAGTGGATCATATAAAAATACGAGGAAGGATTAATCACGTTTAAATAGATCTAAAACGCGGAACGACCAACAAAAATGTTTTTTTCATATTTTATGGGATGATAATGGCGTGCATTGACGCACTAGCCTTAAGCAAAAATGCACCATAATTGAGCAAAAACACTTTAAATAGATGAATATTTCAACAATCAGCCCCAAATGCTTGGTATGCTTTATGAGTGAAAATGATCGAATGCAACAATTTCATACAAAATAGACGGGTGCGTTCAGAATTTTTTAAAGATTTTTATCATTTTTTGACAGGAAATTCGAAATATCATTATTTTTTGATTGTATTAGACGAAAATACTCTCCTGAGAACAGGTCATGCTATTTTCTATGTCTTCATCTTCGACTCATTTTTTATGCAGTCTTTTCTCGCCTGTTTTAGGCTTTTGACCCAGCTTCGTATACAATTTCTGAAACGATGCATCTATTTAGCTCAAACATGATGTAAACGTCTTTCTGAAAAAAATACTCCCTCATCAAAGGCTCATTATGAATACCTCTTTCGACATCAGTCGAGACAAATCTCTGCTCTGGCTGATGGCAATTGTCTGTGGCTTATGTGCAGGGGCAAACTATTATTGCCAGCCTTTGATTTCCTCTATTCAGCAAAGCTTTCAAGCGCCAGAAGAACAAGTGGCTTTGACCGTGACCTTTGCGCAAGTCTCCTATGCTTTGGGTTTACTGTTCATTGTGCCCTTAGGCGACATGCTGAACAAAGCCAAACTGATTCCATTCCTGATGTTTGGCGCATCTGCTGGACTGTTTATCTGTGCGACATCTACCAACTTATCGATGCTCTGGCTAGGCACCATTATTACAGGACTCTTTTCTGTCGCAGCACAAGTACTGATTCCTCTGGCCACGATGGCAGTCAAACCTGAAAAAACGGGAGAAGTGGTCGGTTTCCTCATGAGTGGCTTGTTGGTTGGGATCTTACTGTCGACCAGTGTGGCTGGATTACTCTCAGACTTATGGCACTGGAAAATGATTTATGTACTGAGTGGTATTGCCATGTTTGCTTTGGCCCTTCTGATGAAAGGAAAACTGCCTCAACTACCAAAACTCAAAATCACCTATTTCGACATTTTCAAGTCTATGGGGAGTCTGCTGCAACAAGAGCCGCGTTTGGTGTTTCGCTCAATCACGGGTGGATTTGCTTTTGCTGCCATGAGTATGCTGTTTTCAACCATTGCCCTACTTTTAACCTCTGAGCCATTTCAACTTTCGGATGTTTTAGTCGGCGTGGTAACTTTGGTCGGCGTATTTGGCGCACTCTCCACTCAGTGGATTGGTAAATGGGCCGATCGCGGTTATACCCTGCTTTTGACTTGGGTCGGCTGCGGGACGTTAGCCCTCAGTTGGGTGTTCCTATATTTAGGCGGGAGCTCACTCATCAGCTACATCATCGGTTATGCACTGATTAACTTAGGGCTTGCAACTACACATAGTTGTAACCAAAACGTGATTTTCCGTTTACGCCCCGATGCGAAGTCTCGGGTGAACTCCATCTATATGACCTTATATTTTATTGGTGGCGCGTGTGGCTCGGCACTGGGTGTCTATGCATGGCATCACGGCGGCTGGAGCAGTACATGTTTAGTCGGTATTACACTGGTGATGATGGCGAGTGTCTTTGCTCTGCTGGATACCCTGTATAGCAAAAAACATGGTATTGCTTAACCCTTAAAAAAGACAGTTGACTGAGTAAACTGTCTTTTGGTTTGGGCACTTCATTTTGAGCGCTAACTGACCTGAGCCACGGGGTAAAAAGGTTTACCCAAGTCGAGACTATCGGCATTTTCCAAAGCAATATACAAAAATGCGGGCAGCAAAGCCGATAAAATTTGACAGCCATCTTGTAGCTGCTTACGGTTTAATGAACTCTTATAGGTTGAACCGCCATGCATCAGCTGATTTCTCAAGGTATATAAACGGTTAAACAGTACCAGTAAAATATCAACCGAATGCTTCTGTTGTAGCGCTTTCGCCACTTTTTTCTTTTCTTGTTCAAGCTGAGCCTTACAAACCTCTAAACCAATTTTCTTATTTTGATAGTCCCAATAGCCTTGATAGGTGTATTGGTTGTCTAAGAGCATACGAATGGCTTGACTAAACTTGTCCCATAAAATGCTATAAATTCTATGATCGACATCATGCTGGCAAATTAAATGTAAGAACTGACGTAAACTCTGTTTGTCCTGACTTTGCCCCAAGTCTTGTGCATATATCGCATTGAAAGAAATCCAGAGGCTGATAAATTGCAAATCGGGATCATGATCGAGCAGGAATGCTTGCTTTAACCAACTCAGCCCACGATGTATTCTCAGATTAAACTCATCACTCTGTTGTATTTTTTTAGTTTTAAAAATTTCTTCTAAAAGCAACATCGGCTTTTCCTATACTTTATTCTTCTATATATTCAACATACTGAATGATTAAGCTAAATTCAATTTAATCCTGCTAGGACATAATGATTGATAAATCCCACAAGTTCAGTGTGAATGTTCTATCGAAAAAAACATTCTGTTTTCTATATTTCAATGTATCTAATGAATATTGGCTGCTCCTCTTACCATTAATTATAAGTTCTAAGGTTGATAAAAGCAGATAATACCTCTCAATGAATGTATTCCATTTTTGTGATAGTATTGCGTGCTATCGGAAATACCTGAATAAAAATGAAGCACCGAGTTTCATTTTTCGTCCACTCCCAAAGATCCTCCTATCGGTAATGAATGCATTTCAGCTCATTACATTGTGCTGTATCTTGCTCAATAAATGGATTGACGCTTTGGCTTTGCGACATCTGATTTTCATGTAATTTCCCACATATTTCTTTGCACCGCTTCCGCTCTAAGACATAGGTTGTTCACCATGTCTTTGCAGACAAAAGCTGATAAACACTGATCAAGAGCCTGATTTTTTAATGAATACTGACAAAACCATTGAAACCCCTCAATCTCCACGAATCAGTGTTGCACCTATGATGGATTGGACAAACAAATAAATATTACTATTTAAAAACAATGATTTATTATTATTATAAATTTTAATGGCGTAAATTTGGTGTAAAAAACAATTGGCAAGCCAAATGCTTACCAATTTTTCAATCGAATTATTAGTTAAGCACACGTCCAAGCATTCGACAAAGTCTCCGCCTGCTTCATCACCAACTCAATCGCTTCAGCTGCTTTATCAGGTGGATACTTCCAACGCTGTAAAGTACGACGTACTAATATTTTCAGCTGAG
Organism: Acinetobacter sp. MF4640; assembly: GCF_002018895.1. Classification (NCBI taxonomy): domain Bacteria; kingdom Pseudomonadati; phylum Pseudomonadota; class Gammaproteobacteria; order Moraxellales; family Moraxellaceae; genus Acinetobacter; species Acinetobacter sp. MF4640. The sequence goes on from NZ_MVOM01000007.1 coordinate 67,768, forward strand.
CACGGACACTGTCCCTAACCTGCCAATCGACGGTCGTTGACTTCCTGAGCTTTTCGGTAATCTCTCGTGCGATCTGTTTCAACGTATCGTCTCCAAGCTCTCTGACAGCACTTTCATTGTTTGCCAAAGCATCATAGAAAGCGATTTCATCTGGATTCAAGCCAAGTGAAGCTTCACGCTGCATTTCTGCCTGAAACTCTTTTGCCATTTGAATGAGTTCTTCAATGACCTGAGACGTTTCAATCGCTCGGTTATTGTATTTCCTCAAGGTTTCCTGCAAACGGTCAGAGAAGCGTTTTTCCTGTACCACATTGTTTCGTGTCTTTGCCTTAATGCCATCATTGAGTAACTTTTCCAACAGTTCAACTGCCAAGTTACGGTATGGCATCTGCCTTACATCTTCTAAGAACTCATCTGAAAGCAAGCCAATGTTGGGTTTATCCAAACCACACATTGCAAAGACATCTGTTACCCCATCAGCAATGACAGCATTATCCAGAATCTGTTTTAGCGTACTGTCCTTTTCCGCTTGCGACAGTTTACGATCTACAGAGGTATGCTTGCTAATGACCGCTTTAATGGCTGAGTAAAAGGCAATTTCTTTGTGCAGGTTCTTCGCTTCATCCAAGGTGCTGCATAAAGAGAAGGCTTTATTGATTGCCAGGACTAAATCAAGAAAACGCTTTTTACCATCCTTCAAGCTCAGCACATAGTTAGCTGCGGGGATAATCAGTCGGTGTGCCTGAGTTTCATAAGCACTTAAATCCATGCCAACCTGTTCATTGGTTTTGGCAAACATTCCCCGTATCGCATCCATCTTTTCAGCAAGAACCGCATAAGCTTCTTCTGCACGTAATGTTGGTTCCCCTTTACCTTTGGCATCGGTATAGGTTTTTAAGGCTTGCTTCAATTCATTAGCAATGCCGATATAGTCAACAACTAGTCCACCCTGCTTATCTTTAAAGACACGGTTCACACGTGCAATAGCCTGCATGAGGTTGTGCCCCTTCATCGGTTTGTCGATATACATGGTGTGCGTACAAGGCGCATCAAAACCTGTGAGCCACATATCGCGCACGATCACTAACTGCAAAGGATCTTTGACATCCTTAAAGCGTTTCTCAAGACGTTTTTTAGTTTGCTTATTGTAGATATGCGGCTGTAATAATGGTTTATCTGAAGCTGAACCCGTCATCACAATTTTGATTTTGCCTTTTTCAGGATCAGGGTCATGCCAATCTGGACGTAAGGCAATAATCTCATTGTAAAGGTGGACACAGATCTCTCGGCTCATGGTCACAATCATACCTTTACCCGCCGTCGCTTCAGTACGAGCTTCAAAGTGTGCGACTAAATCCGCAGCAATCTGTTTCAGCCGTGGTGTGGCACCCAGCAGCTTTTCTAGTCGGCTCCACTCACTTTTAGTCTTTTCTCGGTTACCAACATATTCTTCATCTTCTACAACCTCATCAACTTGATCAGATAGCTCTTCGATTTCAGCCTGATTAATATCTAACTTTGCCAAGCGTGATTCGTAGTAGATTGGGACTGTTGCACCATCATCGACGGCATCCTGAATATCATAGATGGAGACATAGTCGCCAAAGACGGCTCGGGTGTCTTTATCTTCACTTGAGATTGGAGTTCCAGTAAAGCCAATAAAAGCAGCATTCTTTAAAGCATCACGCATGTGCTTGGCATAGCCGAACTTGTATGTGCCATCATTGTTTAGTTTTGCTTTCAAACCATATTGGCTACGATGTGCTTCATCTGACATCACAACAATATTATGGCGTCCATTCAATAATGGATGCTCACTCTCACCTTCCAGTAATGCAAACTTTTGTACTGTAGTAAAAATGATTCCACCAGACTCACGCTCAGCCAAAAGCTGTCTTAGCTCATCACGGTTATTGGCTTGTACTGGGGTTTGCTTTAATAATTCTTGAGCATTGCTAAAGGTTTCAAAGAGCTGTCCATCCAAGTCATTACGGTCAGTCACGATTAACAAGGTTGGGTTGTGCATAGCGGGCTGCTGTAAAAGTTTACCTGCATAGCAACACATGGAGATACTTTTACCCGAGCCTTGGGTATGCCATACAACACCGGCTTTTTTATCCCCAGTTGGATTGGCTGCTGCAATGGTCGCATGTACCGCTTCCCGAACCGCATGGAATTGATGATAGCCTGCAATTTTCTTAATGGTCTTTTCGCCATCTGTTTCAAACAACACAAAGAATCGAATGTAATCCAGGAACAATTCTCGATCAAAGAAGCCTCGAATAACTGTCTCTAACTCCCATTCTAAAACGGGTTTATCATCTTCATTCTTGATCGTACGCCACGGTAAAAAGCGTTCCTGATTCGCCGTCAGTGAACCGACACGTGCTGTTACACCATCACTGACTACCAAAGCTTCATTAAATACAAACAGATCCGAGATTTCTTCTTTGTAAGTTTGCAACTGGTTAAAGGCATCCCAGATATCTGCATTTTCATCGGTTGGGCTTTTTAGCTCCAACACGGCAAACGGAATACCATTGATAAAACAGATGATGTCAGGACGTCGAGGTTGTTTAGTACCTAGAATAGTAAATTGATTGACCGCAACAAAACGGTTTTGATGCACATGATTAAAGTCCACTAAGAAGGCATGGTCATGTACCCAATCATCTTGCTTCTTATACGTGACAGGTACACCTTCCAACAACATACGATGGAAAGCGCGATTATTGGTGACAATATCTAAACTTTCAGGTTGATTCAGCTTTTGTAAGACTTGTTCAAAACAATTTATGGGAAGATGCGGATTTAATCGTTCAAATGCAGCATGTAAGTCTGATTCAATTAAGACTTGTTTATAGTCTTTGCGTAGGGGATTACTGCTGTCGGGCGCAATATCAATACCATGAACGACTTCCCAACCATTTTCAGAAAACCAATCTAAACATAAATTTTCTAGTTGTGTTTCATTCATGGTTAAGATTCCCCCTGTATCACAAAATCAAAAATATTATCAATAACTACTTCCCTATGAGTTTCAGGATAGTTCAACCTCCTCAAAACTAAACGGAGCTTTGCTTGCAACTCTAAGGCAAGATCATCTCTTTCTTCAAAATCAACTTCTTTATACTCTGTAATGATTTTTACTATCTCGGAAGCAATCCTATTTATTAAATCCTTTTCTAAAGTTTCTTCTTGCTGTAAAGAATTAATCAATAATTCAAGGATCGGTGCCACATCCTGTGACTCAAGACTTGGCTTAGGTACAACAATCTCAGTATCGATACTTGGTGGGGCAATAATTATTGATTCAGGTTGTAAGATAATAGCTTCTTTATCCTTTCTATTTTGCTCCCACTCTTCAATTAGAATATTTGAATAATCTGCAGCACCAATAAGATCAGGAAACAAACTTGCATGATGAACATTCATACGTCTCAAAAACTTTAAGCATTCTTTTTGCTGAACATTCTTGATAAAGACTTTACAAATATACTTAGCTAAAATAGCAGGCTCTTCCCCCTCATCTTGTGAAGCATTCCTTAGTTCTGCATCTGGATACTCTTCGCTTCCAAGAACTTCGATCAATTTATTTTCAATCGTGAGATCATTGGGTGAAAAAATAAAAAGTCCCGCTTGATTGACCAAACGTCCATGATCATCTTTTCGAGGTTCTAGCACTCGAATATCATTAAAGTACTCATCATCTGAGATAGCCGTTTTGTTTAGAATATAAATGGCTCTATAGGGATTATCTGTTTCCTCAGCTTCATCTGCCTTAGCAAAAGCAAAAAATAAAGCGACGTAAGGTGAATATGTCCAATCTAACAATGGCGTTTTTAATCCATAATGTTGACCAATTGCCCACAACTCATCATCCTCTCGCTTATCACCACTATTAAACAAAGAGTGATCAGAAATTCTGCCACGTATAGCTTTACGAAAAAGTTTCAACTGCGCCTCAGCCAACTTTTTATCAATTGTATTTTGTTCATTAAACCGAGCTAAAGTTGGTGTTAGCCCCCAGTCATAACGTCTATGCCCACGGAAAACTAGCTCAACTGTTTTACGATTACAAAAGTCAGTATCTAAAAATGAAGTAAATTGATTCCAGTGCTCTAACTTTGTAACAGGAATGCGACCATTAATTTGGTCATTCATTAAAATGAAACTGTCTTTTAAGCTTTCTTTATTCCATACAGGAATTCGGTCCCAATCATGTTGTTCATATTGAGTCATAAATTAAACCTGCGCTCTATTTAATAAAGACACATCAATTTCACCCGACAATAATTTAGGTAATAACGTATCTCTTATACTTGCTAGAATATTATTTTCTTCAAACTTACTCGCCGAAAGAAGGTAAAACTCTTTTACATTTTTATGGAATAAATTCAAAATTCCATCTTTATTTTCGATAGGTAAAATACAAGGTGTATTTAAAACAGTATCATAACTCACGGCAGGATAAGCCCCACCATCAGCCAAATGAGCTAAACGCTTAATATTTTCTTTATCAGTTGCCACAATATAAATAAATTCAGCATAATTTTTATGCTTAGGCGAAAGAACAGCAAAACCTGTACTACCTGTTAAATTTTCTCGTTGAATAAAAGCATAAGAACCATTTGCAGGTCGAACTGTACCAAAAATTGTATCCCCTATTTTCAATACACGTCTTGCTCGACTCGGTGCTTTTTCAAAAATAAATTCTTCCGTTTGCTGAATAGTCCCCCATTTTGTATTTGATAAATCTACATAAGTTACTTTTTCAGGGCAATTTTTCTTAGTCCAAGATTGAACATTCAAATCAGCAAGAATACTTAAATCTGTTTTAAACCACCCCTTCGGCACTTCCCCTAACTCACTTTCCATCAACTCATCAGGAAATAGCGAAGCAGTTGCTCGCAATTCAGCCAAATCATCTTCAGTCATTTGCTGAAGTTCCACTTCACTTTTACCGCTAATGGCACACATAGCAGTAAGTTCAGGATCTTTGCCTTCCTGCTTAGCTGCAATTTTGGCACGGACAGGGTCAAAGTCGATAAACCAGCTTTTAAATAGGGCTTGGGCAATAGATTCCAAAGTTTGGTTAATTTGGTTATTTAGATTAATTTTTTCACAGAAATTAAAGTAAAAATCACCAATAATTTTTTGATTTTTATAGCAAGGATTAGGTAATTTTAGTTTATTAAAATCAGCCTTTTTAAAGTGAGGAATAACACCATCTACATTTAAATTTTTAATTTGGTTTTGAACCTCTTGCGAGCGTAAAGCCGCGAAAAGAAATTTAGGATAAATTAAATCTCTTTTTGCTCTTAGCGCAACCATATCTTGTGCAATGCAAAAAGTTACTGGATTTGGAACAAAACATACAGCACCATTTTGACTACCTTTATTTGTGATAATAATATCGTCAGGTAATGGATGCGATCTAAACCAGTTATTATAAGTATCAGTTGATACATATCTAACATTTAAAAAGCTTGGATAGAGATTATCATTACTGATACAGTTAGTAGCGATTAATGGAAATCCTTTTTCTGTTGTAGGTACAGTTTTACCCCTATTATCTACAACAAATTCTAATGCATCTGCCAAAGTGATTTTCTCATTATTCACATTCCACCCCCAAATTCTTTCTTAATCACCCAACAGCCACGAGTTCCACCAACACGTTCAAGCCAGCCTGCATCTTTTAAATGATTCAGATGCTTTTTCACTGCTGAATCATTAATACCAAGCTGCTCTGCCATAGAACGATAGGAAACTTTTGGGTTCTGTTGAATTAAAACTAAAATCTCTTTGTGCCGATCTGTCAACATATCTTCTTGGATTGAGCCACCAATTGAGCCACCGATTGAGCCACCTGCTTGCTCAGTCGAAGGACGGTAAAACTCCCAATCGACAAAATCTCCTTGGGCTTTCAGTTGAGGTTCGACATTGCCTGCCTTCAAACAAAGATCTTTGATCCGCGCAATACCACTGCCCCACTGCTCGATATAACCCAGCTCTTTAAACACACGCGCCAAAACACGGTTACGGATCTCAGAACGACCTTGAGCCAAATCTTCTTCAGTCAGACCATTGGGCAAGCCACCCGGGGATACAATATTCAGGATGTCATCATAAATGCCAACCTTGATATCACGCCCTGCATTGCTATAGTCACGATGCAACACTGCATTCACCAAGGCTTCACGAATTGCAGGAATGGGGATTTCATAACTTTCTGTACGTTGTAACCCTAAAATCTCCGCCCGTAGATGCAAATGGTTTTTAATGAATTGCTCGGTTTGCTTCAACTGGCTAAATAGGTCTCCACGATATTCTTTTTTGTCCAAAAACACCGTCATGGTCGTGCCTTTAAAGCGGCTACATTTGATCTCAACCTGCTCATAAAGCCCCAACAAAATGAGTAACCCATGACTAGGATAATCCTGTCCATTCTGCTGAATGATCAATTTGAGATTCCGCATTTTCTGCAAAGACAGCTCTTTACCCACCTCAGCAAAGGCTTTCTGCAACGGCTGTAAATCAATATCATCTAAACTGTATTGCGGATTCGGCTGCTCATCAAAAGTCTGGTTCAGACGCTGCAATTCGAGTTGCTGAATATACTCAGGCGATGCCACACGATTACTTGCACCCAAACGGATATAGGTTCCCTGTGCCTTACCTTGCGGCTTGAGATAATAAGGCAATAACGAACCACGGCTCACTTCAATCACCAGCAACTCTATGCCTTGGATATTCTCGATATAGATATACGGCAGAATGTTTGGCATACACAGTTCATTAATCATCGAAGTGATCTGATCTTGCAACTCAAAAATATCATCTTGAATACCTACGAGTTGGCGATCATCACTTACACCCACTACCAATTTACCACCACTGGTATTGGCAAAAGCAATCAGGGTCTTTGCGACCTGTTGCCCTTTCGGTAACTGCTCTTTAAATTCAAGGGTTTGACTTTCACCCTTCTGAATTTCTTGCAATAAAGGATGATCAGAACTCATAACCCAAGCCTTTTAGATTCTTTTTAATCTCACTTTCCAAGACAGCACTTTCAGCAAATTGTTCTTTGAGCTGAGCAGTCAAACGCAGCATTTTCTCAGCGAATGGCTCGCCATCATCTTCCTGCTCGACTGCACCCACATAACGTCCTGGAGTCAATACATAGTCGTGCTTTTGTATATCTTTTAACTCAGCAGAGAAGCAAAAACCTTTCTCATCTTGATACGCTTCGCCTTCAAAATTTTCGCCTTGTTGCCAAGCATGTAAAGCATTGGTGATTTTAGCAATATCTGCATCGGTAAAGTCACGCAGTACGCGATCTTTCATATAGCCCAAATTACGGGCATCGATGAACAGAGTCTTGCCTTCACGATTGGCTTTCTTTTTATCTAAAGACAAGCCATTCTTTTTGTCCTTGGTTAGAAACCAGATACAGGCTGGAATTTGCGTGTTGGTGAACAGTTGTCCTGGTAATGCGACAATACATTCCACCAGATCGGCTTCGATCAGGTTCTTACGGATCTCACCTTCATTGTTGGTATTGGAACTCATCGAACCATTGGCAAGTAACAATGCCATACTGCCCGTAGGTGATAGATGGTGCAGCATGTGCTGCATCCAAGCAAAGTTGGCATTACCTTGCGGTGGCGTGCCGTATTTCCAACGCACATCATTTTCTAAAGAAGCATGCCACCAATCCTTGATGTTAAAAGGTGGGTTAGCCATGACAAAATCGGCACGCAAGTCTGGATGCTGATCCTCTAAAAAGCTGTCTGCATTCTTTTTACCGAAATTAAAATCAATCCCGCGAATCGCCATGTTCATGGCTGCCAGTTTCCATGTGGTCGGGTTGCTCTCCTGACCATAGATGGAAATATGCTTTTTCTGTTCAGACGCTTTGTAACGCTTTTCCTGTGCATGTTGTTCAATGAACTTTTCACTGGATACAAAGAATCCACCTGAACCCATTGCAGGGTCATACACACGACCTTTATAAGGCTGCAACATTTCAACGATTAAGGTGACGATACTTTTAGGCGTGTAGTACTGCCCACCTTGCTTGCCTTCAGCCAAAGCAAACTGTCCTAAAAAGTATTCGTAGACGTGCCCAAGAATATCTTTACTGTGCAGACTGAGTTGCTCACCGTTATATTCTGGATTAGTAAAACTGGTGTCAGAAAAAGTATTGATCAGATCAAGTAACTTGTCATTGTCCAGCTGATACTGTCCAATACGATTAAGAATACCCTTAAGCTTTGGATTGGCTTTTTCAATTGCATCAAAGGCATTGTCAATCAGCCAGGATACAGAACGCAGTTTGACATCTGTACCTTGTTCATCCTGCCAAATGGTTGAGCCAATTGGTAAAGCGGCTGCATCACGGATATTTGACCAGCGGCCTGCTTTTGGCACCCAAAATACGTTTTTTTCTTGGTAGTAATCCAGTATTTCTAGTTCATCAGCAATAGACTGTTGGTATTCTTCTTCGCTGTCGTACTGATCACGCGGCATGTAATAGATGTTGTGATCGTCTTTTTGTGCAAACAATTCTTTGAGTTCAGATTGCCGTTCATCAAAAGCATCTGATACGTACTTTAAGAAAATCAGTCCTAAAACAATATGCTTGTAGTTAGCGGCATCCAGACTGCTGCGTAATTTATCGGCGGCTTTCCAAAGCTTGTCATCTAAGTCATTTAGAAACTTTTGTTCCAATGAATGCATTTTATTTCCTCAATCCAAGATCAACCGCTTTGGTTTTATACTTAATGTTAAACAATGTTGCTAAGTTAGCATATCAATGACCTATTAAAAGTCATGCACTTAACAAAAAAAATAGAGATTAATAAAGTCCTGTCATTTTAACGGGATAACTTTAGCTAAAATAGTCCTTTAACAACTGCTACGTCTTATAATGTCGTAAAAAAAAAGAGCAACCTAGAAAGTTGCTCTTTTCCAACCAATCGATTAATTGACGGGTCTGACTGATCGCTGCAACCCCTGCTGAATACCCTGCACAAACCCTTCAGGCGAAGCTTGTTGCTCCACCGTACGGTTTTGTTCTTGTTCAGGGTAGTATTCCTCCAGCACATCCAACCCTTCCTCTATATCCGTTTCAAACCGTGCATTGGCAAAACCCTTCCTTGCGGTAAAGTCTAATGATTCTATGAATACACCTAACTTTTTCAACTAACTACAAATGTGTTGCACTTGGGATTTGAATCTGCGACTTTAAAAAATATTCATCTTAAATTTTATACTTATTTTACGCAAAATTTACGATATTTTTATTATAAATCAATAAATTAATCCATAACATACATTACTTCACTGACTACTAATTTAAAATGTTATGAAAAAATTATACCATCTACTTTTTAGCCTTATACCGCTCTATTCAAGTTATGCTTTTGCTACTGGAGATAAAAGCTCTCCCGCATTAAGCTTTTCAGGTAATGTATCATTAGCCAGCGAGTACCGATGGCGCGGCCAAACGCAAACCCAGAATGACCCAGCCTTACAGGCAAACTTTGTTTTAAGCCACGCTTCTGGCTTTTATCTTGCTGCATTTGCATCGAATGTTGATTTTGATGACGAAGCGCATTTAGAACTGGATCCCCAGATGGGCTATACAGCGCCAATCGCGCTAGGTTCAATCCATCCTGCAGTCGATCTTGGCATCCTGCGCTACAATTACATCGATAACAGCGATTTAAATTATAATGAATATTATTTCAAAATGATCTTTAATGCGTTGCTGCATCAGAACGATAGCTTCACACCAAGCATAAGCTATACCGATAACTATGGCGGCAAAGCTGCAAGTGACAGTACAGGTAAAGATATCTCAAATTGGTATTTTAATGTCTTATATACTACACCGATTGCCCAAACTAATTTTGGCACAAATGTTAGCTTAGGCTATTCTAAAGCAAATCAGGACATTTATGGTTCTGAAGCAGAAGACCATTTTTTTGATTGGAAAATTGGTGCAACTTACCGCTATAACCCAATGGGAATAAATGTAGAATTAGCAGCAGTTGGTAGTAATTTAAAAACCAAAGACTTTACAAATCAAAATAAAAAAGGGGTAAAAACTGAAGCCGTATTTACCCTGACTAAATCTTTTTAAAAGTCTAATGCCAATAGTATCAATAATACTATTGGCATAATCATTTTACTTGATTGAATTCAATAAATACTCTACCTCACTTCGATTAAAACCTCTTTCTTTTAAAATAGCATGAATTATTTTTTTCATATTTTTTGACGCATGCTGGTATTTCTTTACTAAAATTTCAGAATCAATTTCCTGTAAACTATACTTCAAATATAATTCTTCATTGAGCTTCTGATTTTTAGCATCATCTTCATTATTTATCGTGTTATACATTTTTATGTAGCTAAATATCCCAATGCTGTTCCATTAAAGTGATTTGGCTATACATATGCTGATACTCCGCACATTTAACAGCACACCATAATTCCATAAATCTTTTGCCGAGATGTTTTTGCAAAACCGAATTACTGTGAAAAAGCGCTAAAGCATCCGGCTGATTTGTACTTAAAAAGAGCAGCTGATCTTTATTTTTTATGTGAGTGGCTTGCTGTGGAATTTCCAGATTCTGTGTCAACCCATGCAGTGTGCCGATCAAAATCAGGGCTGCAGTTAAATAAGGATTGCAATCCGCACCTGCAACACGATATTCCAAGCGTTGATTTTCATTGTCCGAACGTGGTATGCGAATGGCCACATTGCGGTTATTCACGCCCCAATTAGCTTCTAAGGGCACATGGTTTCCAGCTTTAAACCGGCGGAATGAGTTTACATTCGGGGCAAGCACGGCCATGGACGGCGGCAGCAAGACTATCAGCCCGCTGATCGCCTTTAATAATTGCCGTGACGGTAAAGGATTCTGCTTCATGCTGAAAATATTCTGCTGGTCTTGATTTAACAAACTCATGTGAAAGTGCATGCCGCTGCCCGCTTTATTCAGATCAGGCTTAGCCAAAAAGCTTGCATGTAACCCATGTTCTACAGCGACTTGCTTAATGGTGCGCTTTAGCATCATGATCTGATCGCATAGCTTCAAAATATCACCGCTATGCTGAATATTAATTTCGTATTGTCCGGAAGATGATTCCGAGACTAAGCCTGTAATCTGAATCCCCTGCAAAAGGGCAATCCGTTCAATTTCATCCAGAACGTCTTGATATTTATCTTGCGCATTCACATCAAAACATTGATTTAAATAAATCTGATTGGAGCCAGATTTTTCATTGCTGTCAAATAAATAAAACTCCAATTCTGCGGCCATGCAAGGATAAAAGTTTTGATCATGCAGCGCTCTTAAACTTTTTTTTAAAATATTGCGCGGTTCAACTTCGCAATCTTGATGATTGTCATCTTTCATGGTTAGGAATAACTGTGCATTGGACTCTGGATTTAAAGCGCAGGGCTGCAGGCTTCCCAATATAGGTTTACATAAATAATCCGGCTCACCGATCGATTTTCCTAAACCCGATTCTTCAATCACTTCTCCATCAAGACTCATGGCATAAATAGACATTGGGAAATAACAGCCTTGTGCAATATTTTTTAGACCGACAATATCTATGCGCTTGCCGCGGACATGACCATTCAGATCGTGCAGGCAAATCTCAACATGACGGGTATTGGGATAGCGCTGCAGATAGTTTTCGATTTCTTCTGAAAATAGAATATCTTCAATATCGCAGCATTGACGCGCAGATGGCATGGATTCAGGGACCGCTTCTTCGTCAGCTATATTATGTCTAGCCATGAGTAAATTACTCATTATTTTGTCCTGTTAAATATTAACAATGATCAAAATAAAACAAGTTCTACCGAATGTAACGTAAATAAACCGTAAAAAAGCACCCAACTAATATGATTATTTTTTAAACTATTAAAACCACGAAAAAGCTAATTTAAAATAAGTTAAAACATAAAAATAACAATAGATCTCTTTCATAAATCAAAAAACGATCTTCTTTTTGGTTAATATTTGCACTCCGGATTTCTTAGCATTCGTGCATAATCTGCGGATGAAATACATCGATTCAAACAAGCTTTCTGATCCTCAGTTCAAGCGATACACAGGCATCTCATGGTCAACTTTCTATTTGATGGTTGAGCAATTGCAGAAGCATGTCTCTGCCAAAGACAGACCGCCCAAGTTAAGCCTGGAGGATCAGGTTCTGCTCTGTCTGAGCTATTGGCGGGAATACCGAACCTTATTTCACGTTGCGACGAGTTACGGGGTTTCAGAGCCCACAGCCTCAAGAATTGTCCGTCATGTTGAAGACTGCCTGCTTCGGTCCAATCTGTTTAATTTACCCAAAGATTTACCCGAGGGCGAAGGCATCGACTGGAATGTTGTGATCGTGGATGCCACGGAAATTCCAATCCAAAGGCCTAAAAAAACAGAAGAAAAGCTATAGCGGCAAAAAAAAGACCCATACCTTTAAAGTACAAGCCATGATTCACTACAAAACTCAGCAAATTCTGAGTTTATGTGCCAGTCGCGGGGCAGTGCATGATTTCGAGTTGTTCAAACGCAATTTAAACCAGATTCCTTTTGGGGCTTTTATCCTGGCAGATAAAGGCTATCAGCGGATTTATGTGTTGTATCCGAATAGCCTGTTGCCATTAAAAGCCAAAAGACACTGTAAATTGGATCCTGAATTGAAAATCTATAATCAAGAAATCAATAAAAGATGAATCGGAATTGAGCATGTATTTGGCAACCTGAAAACCTTCAAAATCCTTGCTGAGCGTTATCGAAATAGATGTAAAAGGCTTAGTTTGAGATTCAATTTAATCGCTGGAATCTACAACTTGGAACTGAGCAAAAAATGATTTATGAAAGAGGTCTAATTACTCATGTAAAATAAATGGCATATTTAATATTAATAAATCTTCAAAAATCGCAAACCCACTCCCGGTTCAGTAATAATATATTTAGGCTGCACAGCATTATCATTTAACTTCACTCTTAATTTAGCCACCAGAATCCGTAAATAATGCGTATCTTCTTGGTGCGTTGGCCCCCACAGCTCTTTCAATATTTGCGGCTGAGTAATCAATTGGCCTTTATTTTTCGCCAATAAATTCAGCAGCTGATATTCTTTGCGTGTTAAGGAGAGCAATTGTTGATTTAAAAAAACCTGCCGTTTGGAAAAATCGATTTTTAATACGCCATCATCAAAAATTACAGTATCAACAGTACTATGCTGGTGCTGCCTAAGCAGTACACGAATGCGCGCCACCAGCTCCTGAACACTAAACGGCTTGGTCACATAATCATTTGCGCCAGCATCCAGAAGCTTCACTTTTTCTTCTTCATTTGCCCGCACAGACAGCACTATCACTGGAACGTGCGACCATGTGCGAAGCTCAGACAAAACCTCATAACCATCCAAATCTGGCAAACCCAAATCGAGGATCACTAAATCCGCGCCTTGCAAAGCTAGGAGTTCCAAACCCTTTTGGCCATTTTCAGCCAAAAGCGTTTTATAGCCTTGCGCTCTGAGTGCTATATCCAAGAATTTTCGAATCTGATTTTCGTCATCAATAATCAAGACATTGGTCATGGAGCTGGCTGATTCATTCTGTTCTGGCATTTTCCCACCTAAAAGCTGCTAGATGCTTTAAGTAATTTGCTGAATAGGAAGCTGTATGCGGATACATGTTCCTTGATTGTTCTTGCCTGATGATGCCATGATTTTCCCCATATGCGCACCCACAATCGCTTTCACAATCGTCAAGCCCAAGCCTGTACCATATTGCCCGCGGTCGCCGCGCTGCATGGTATAAAACATGTCAAAAATGCGTTCCCGCTCACCTTCCGGGATACCCTGCCCCTTATCAGTTATGGCAATTTCGATCTCATTTTCATTCACCTGCTGCACCTCAATCATCACAGCTTTATTTTCTGGTGAAAATTTTGCGGCATTTTCCAGTACATTAAAAATGGCCTGTTCAATCAAGGCGGCATGTACAAATAAACTCAAAGATTCTTGAGGCGCATGCACTTCAACCAATGCATCTGGCATATAACGGTTTAAACGGCGCACTGCTGAACCGATCAGTTCATCAACTCCAATCCAGTCCCGCTTCAAGCTTAAGCCTTCATGGCCTAAACGGGTCATATCCAGTAGGTTTTGAATATAGCGGTCTAAACGCTCCCCCTCTAAATGAATCGCTTCCAGCAAGCTGTCCTGATCATTTTCATTCATGGAATGGCGGTAAGTGCTCAAAGTATCCGCTGCTCCAATCATCGACGCCAAAGGCGAGCGTAAATCGTGCGATACGGATGATAATAATGCCGAGCGCAATTTTTCCGTTTCAGAATTCACATTGGCTATTTCCAAAGCCTTGGTCAGCTGGGTGCGGAAAATCGCCTGCGCAAGATACTCTACCATGAGTTCAGCGAGCTGTTTTTGCTCCGTATTGATTACTGCTTGCACATCTTTAAGTTTCAACCCCACCACGCCTAAGCATTGCTTGGAAGCCAATAAGGGCAAAAACCACCACTCATTTTCCGTCAAGGTTTGGGTAAAGCGACCGGACGGTTGATGGTTTTTGAATGTCCAATCGGCTGAAATTTTTTCTTTATTACTCATGATAGTGGATGATGCTTGAGTTGCTGCAGTATCTGGGAAATACAGCCAGACATCTGCATTGAGATTTTTACTCAGGCTATGTTCAGCAATCTCCTTGATTTGTGCCAAATCTAATGCTGTGGACAGCTTCTGCCCTAAATCCTGCATAATGCTGTTATAACTGTTCGCCGTTTTGAGTGCAGTCACCTGCTCTTTCAAACGTGACGCTAATCGGCTCGAAATTAAAGCCGCGCCCAAAAATGCAATCACGGTGACAATCCCCTGATGTGCAGAAATCTGAAATGTAAATTGCGGGGAAATAAAGAAAAAATTATAAGCTAGAAAGAATAGGATGGCTGAAAAAGCTGCAGCCAGCATCCGTGTTTTTGATGCCACAAAAACCACAGCGGTGATAAAAATCACCGAAAGATCTTCAATCCCTAAATACTTTTCCCCTAAGCTTGCAATCACAATGCTGATGACCGTGGTGGCTAGTACGTACTGTATTTCTCTCAGCGACAAGAATGCCCTTTGAGTGAAAAAGGACAGATGCTTATTCTCTGCAATAATCGGCACTATACTGAGTTCAAAACTGGGCCGGTATTGCAGTAATTGATCAATCAAATTGAGCCTTAAATTCAGCGAAAACTTTTGCGGAGCCGCTTGCGCTAAAACCAAGGTTGAAATGCCGCGGTCCATCACATAATCAAATAAAGTTTTAGCATGTTGCTGGCCGTAAAGGACTTCTGTCATTCCGCCCATTTGACGCGTTAAGTTTAAAGCCCGTTCTATTTCACGGCTTTGCGAGTTTTCCTGTTTATTCATGATTTGCGTATCATGAGAAAAAGCAACAACCGTCCAGTTTGCCGCACGATGCTCGGCAATACGGCATCCAGTCCGAACTAAAGCTTCAGAATGCCCTTTGCCATCAATCATAATTAAGACATGATTTTTTAAGGGGATTTGAGCAAGCCCTTGAATGGCGAAATTTTCGCGTACATCATTATCAACATAATTGGCAACGGTTTGCATTGCCAGTTCACGCAGTGCCGTTAAGTTGGAGCTGTTGAAAAATCGCTGTAAGGCCTGTTCCGCCTGCTCAGGCACATAAACCTTCCCTTGGTTTAAGCGCTCCAACAGCTCATTCACAGGCAAATCAATTAAGCGGATATCTCTAATCCATTCGAACACCCGGTCTGGCACGGTTTCAGTGACACGAATCCCAGTGATTTGATATACCACATCATTCAAACTTTCCAAATGCTGAATGTTCATGGTGGTAAAAACATCAATACCAGCATCTAATAATTCATTGATGTCTTGCCAGCGTTTTTCATGACGGCTGCCGGGCATATTAGTGTGGGCAAATTCATCCACCAAAACAATACTGGGCTTTTTATCCAAAACGGCATCTAGATTCATTTCCTCCAGATGCTGCCCTTGATATTCAATAGCCTTGCGCGGAATTATATCTAAACCAGAAATTAAATTTTCAGTTTCTCTACGGCCATGCGTTTCTACATAGCCAATGACGATATTAATACCCTGCAGCGCCAGTTCATGCGCACGAACCAGCATGGCAAAGGTCTTTCCCACGCCCGGAGCTGCGCCTAAAAAAATCGTCAGCCGCCCAGACTGATAACGCTGTGTATGTTGCAGCAAAACATCGGCTTTATTGGTTCGTTGATCAGTCATAGAAGTAATCTTTATTTATTGCTTTAAAAAGATGTTTTTAAATTCATTTAAATGCGTCTAAAGTCAGCTTGGCTATTGCTGGGCAATATGGATGCCACCGTTGGGCGGAGGTATAGAACATCCCCTCGCCCAACAATCGTATGTAACTTAATTCAAATTATTTAATAGCGTTCAATCACTATATTTTAATCTTCAAGCCATTCATATCACTTCCCGCCCCGATCCAAAGCCAAATTCAATTCAAGCACATTGATACGTGCCTGCCCTAAAATCCCAAAAATCGGCTGAACCGTATGCGACTGAATCAGTTTTTCGACATTCTGTTCAGGCATATGCCGTGCATGGGCAATCCGCTTCACTTGAATCATGGCTGATTGCACGCTAATTTCAGGGTCGATGCCACTGCCTGAAGCGGTGACCAGATCCGCAGGAATTTTAGATTTTTCAATCTGTTCCTTCGCTGCGATTCGATTCAGCCGTTCCTCTATGGCTTTCTGCAGTTCAGGATTGGTTCTCGCCATGTTGCTTCCGGCCATCGCCATAGGATCATAATTTGCGGCAGATGGACGCGGATGGAAATATTGAACTTGGGCAAAAGGCTGTGCCACTAAGCGTGAACCGATCACTTGATTATTTTCGACAATCAAGCTGCCGTTGGCTTGTTTTGGAAAGAGCATTTGTCCTAAGCTGGTTGCAGCAGCACTATATACAAAGCCGCATAAGCCTAGAGCAATGATGGTCATTCCAAACGAAGCGCGCAGTTTCTCACCCCATGATGAGTCTGCCAATTGATGATTTTGCATATTCACTTTGTCATCCTCAAAAAATTTATAGGGCCAAGATTGGACTGATCAGCAGATCAATCGCTTTAATGGCAATAAACGGTAGCAGCACCCCGCCCACACCATAAATCAGCATGTTGCGGCGCAATAATTGGGTAGATGTCGAAGGTTTGAATTTCACACCGCGCAGTGCAATTGGAATCAGCAGAGGAATAATGATCGCATTAAAGATCAGCGCAGACAGGATGGCACTTTCAGAACTGCCTAGTTGCATGACATTTAACACATGCATTTGCGGAATTGCCGCGACGAATAATGCCGGCAAAATTGCAAAATACTTTGATACATCATTCGCCAAGGAAAAGGTGGTTAATGCACCGCGAGTAATCAGCTGCTGTTTGCCTATTTCAACCACAGATAGCAATTTGGTTGGATCAGAATCTAAGTCCACCATATTGCCTGCTTCTTTGGCTGCTTGCGTTCCCGAGTTCATGGCTAAGCCAATATCTGCTTGGGCCAACGCCGGTGCATCATTAGTACCGTCACCGACCATCGCTACCAAATGTCCTTTGTTTTGCTCGGTTCGAATGCATGTGAGTTTATCTTCTGGTTTCGCTTCAGCGATATAATCATCCACACCAGCCTCTGCTGCGATGGCCGCTGCTGTGAGCGGATTATCTCCGGTCACCATCACAGTTTTAATGCCCATTTCACGTAAGCGCGCAAATTTTTCTTTAATGCCTTGCTTAATCACGTCTGATAGTTCAATGACACCCAACAAATTCTGGTCTTTAGCCACGACCAGCGGCGTTGCCCCTTTTGAAGCTATTTGTTCTACGCGCGCTTTCAGTTCGGCATGATTTTCAAGGTTTTGCGAAGCGAATTTAAGAATGGCATCCATAGCGCCTTTACGCACTTGATGACCATCCGCCAAGTTAAGGCCTGAAATGCGTGTGGACGCATTAAAAGCGATAAATTCAGCCTGTTCAGGCTCGGCCACTCTTTCACCTTGCTCTTTGGCCAAAGCAACCACCGATTTACCTTCTGGCGTTGGATCGGCCAAAGAAGTCAGTACCGCCGCTTGGCGAAGTTCAGACTCCGTCACTCCTGTTAAGGGATAAAAAGCAGTCGCCTGACGGTCACCGTAAGTAATAGTTCCGGTTTTATCGAGTAGTAAAACATCTATATCGCCTGCAACTTCAACCGCCTTGCCTGATTTGGCAATCACATTGGCTTTGAGCGCTCTGTTCATCCCTGCAATTCCAATAGCTGGCAATAAGCCGCCGATGGTGGTTGGAATCAAGCAGACCAATAGCGCCACCAATAAAATCGGGCTGATTTCAATATGCAGGAAATGTCCAATCAACGGCAGGCTGACCACGACGATGATAAAAGTCACAGTCATCACGGTCAGTAAAATACCTAAGGCAATTTCATTCGGTGTTTTTTGACGGTTTGAGCCTTCGACTAAAGCAATCATTCGGTCGAGAAAGCTATTTCCCGCCTCTGCGGTCACTTGCACGATGATCCGGTCGGTTAAGACTTTGGTTCCGCCAATCACCCCAGATTTATCTGTGCCCGCTTCACGGAGTACCGGCGCAGATTCACCTGTTACTGCAGCTTCATTGATCGTAGCAAAGCCCTGAATTATTTCACCATCTGCGGGAATCAATTCCCCTGCACGCACTTCAATCAAGTCATGCATGTTCAATTCAGCCGCTGAAATCTGCACCCCATCCATATCATCTTTAGAATGGATCCGGCGCGCCGTCAAATTCTGACGCGCTTGACGCAGGGATGACGCCTGTCCGCGGCCTTTGGCTTCAGCAACCGCTTCGGCATAATTGGCAAAGAGAACCGTCACAAATAAAATCAACGTCACCAATAAGCCAAAAACCAAACTAGATTGACCTAGAATTGTACTAACCAGTGTAATCAGCGTCCCAAGCCAAACGATGGCCATCACCGGATTTTTAATCACATGCTGCGGCAGCAGTTTAATAAAAGCATTTTTCCATGCTTCAGCTTGAAATAAGGTTGAAGCTATGGTGTTTTGCTGTGTTTGAACAGTGTGTTTTGAATGATTCATTGTACTCCCCCTTAACCTTGAACCAATAACAGATGATCAGCAATTGGCCCCAAGACCAGGGCTGGCATAAATTGCAATAAGGTCAACATCACCACAATGGCAATTAAAGTCAGTGCGAATGTTGGCGTTTCGACTTTTAAACTGCCGCTGCTTTCAGGTGCTTGGCGTTTAGCAGCTAAACGTGTAGCGATGATTAAAGGAATAATTAATGTCGGGAAACGGCCGAGCAATAAAGCAATACCGCATGTGACATTCCACCACACGGTATTGTCTGATAGTCCTTCAAAGCCTGAGCCATTGTTGGCAAATGCAGACACATATTCGTACAGCACTTGAGAAATGCCGTGGTATTGCGGATTACTGTTGCCCGTCAATTCAGGAAAAAATACAGTTATTGCGGTTAAACCAAGAATGACGATGGGTTGGATCAAAATCACAACAGCGAGCAGCTTGATTTCACCGGCTTCAATTTTGCGGCCAAACAATTCTGGGGTGCGGCCGGTCATTAAGCCTGCAATAAAGACTGCTAAAAACAGATAAATAATGAATTGCTGTAAACCACAGCCAATCCCGCCCCAAATGGCATTGATCAGCATATTGGACAATTGCACCATACCTGTGAGCGGTGCAGATGAATCATGCATCATATCCACTGAGCCGTTATTGACTTGGGTGGTGACCGCTGACCACAAAGCAGATGATGCCTCGCCAAAACGCACTTCTTTACCTTCCATGGCGGAAAGCAATGTCGAAGTCGATGAAAGGCTTTCTGACCAGATAGCGCTAGTCGCAGAAATGATCGACATCAGCAGCATTGAAGCAAAGACCAAGCCTGCGAATTTGGCGCGTTTGGTGAAAAAGCCCAGCATAAAAATCACCGAAACAGGGATCAGTAAAATCGCAAGCATTTCCAGAAAGTTTGACAATGGTGTCGGATTTTCCAAAGGTACACTGCTGTTCGGACCATACCAGCCACCACCATTACTGCCCAATTGCTTAATTGCTACCATGGGCGCAACAGGGCCTAAAGGTATTTTTTGCGTTGTTAATTCGCTGCTTTGGTCGATGACTTGAACTTCTGGGCCGCCTTGAAAAGTCGATGGTACGCCTTGGCTAGTGAGCAATAATGACCAAACCATGCATAAAGGAATCAGAAAGCGGAACGTCGGACGAATCACATCGGCCCAATAGTTGCCGACATTAATTTGTTGCACTTTATGCTTAAAGCTGGTCTGTTGATCGGTTTCAGAAAGTGCATTGGATTGTTTGTAGAACAGTGCTCGAACTGTAGCCACCACCATCGCCAGGCCCATCATCGGCGTGAAGATCTGCAAGCCGACAATGCCGACCATTTGCGATAAATAAGACAGTTGCGCCTGTCCTGAATAGTGCTGCTGGTTGGTATTGGTCAGAAACGAAATCATGGTATGCAGCGCCAAATCCCATGACATATTCGGTGCATGGTTTGGGTTCAACGGCAGGCTGGCTTGAACCATAAATAGAGTCCAAGTCACCAAACCGATCACTGCACAGCTCATGACAAAATTGAATGAATAGGTTTTGACATTCATCCCCCGTTTGGGATTGATTCCTAAAACCGCGTAAATGGGCTTTTCAATCCAATTGAATAGAGGATCAATTTTCATATCGCGGTTGTGCATAATTGCTGCGAGGTATTTACCCAAGGGATAAGCCAGAACAAAGACGATGGCTAAAAGCAAAGCAAACTCTAACATGGCATTTCACTCCTATGTTTCAGAGCTGAAATCTGCATGCAGATATTGAAATAACGTTTATTTTGATTATTTAGTACAACGCAATTTTTTTGATGCTGTACCTGCTGATGCGCGTGAATGACCGCACTCATGTTTTTCATCCTAAGCATTGGGATATTCCAAAATCCAGTATGAAAAATAAGACCGTAAAGTCTCTATTCATAACTTTGGATGCCGCGTAAAGAAAGCGTAAAAATTTAGCTCAATGCACTTATAAATGCAGAAAAATATCTTAAAAGTGATGGCTATTATTATTCTGTGACTCACTTTATTTATGGATATAATTTCAGTACTTAAAGCCTTATTTTTAGGTTTTATAGAAGGTTTAACGGAGTTTTTACCCATTTCCAGTACTGGTCATTTAATTTTATTTGGCCATTTAATTGATTTTCATTCAGGCTCATGCTGTGTCTTTGAAGTTGTCATTCAACTGGGCACAATCTTAGCCGTTTGTTGGCTCTACCGTAAAAAAATTATTAATCTACTACATGGTTTTATATCAGGTGATTACCATGCGAGACGTTTTGCGATAAATGTCTTCATTTCATTTATTCCTGCAGTAGTGATCGGAGTTATAGCTGTTGATTTTATTAAACAAGTTTTATTCAGTCCTTCGGTTGTGGCATCTGCACTGATTATTGGTGCACTGTTAATTTTTGCTGTAGAAGCTAAAAATTTTAAAGTCCAAACCATTGAGGCAACCAATATTGGATTCAAACAGGCCATTGTTATTGGTTTGGTTCAATGTCTTGCGATGATTCCGGGGACTTCACGGTCTGGTGCAACCATTATTGGGGGGATGTTGGCGGGTTTATCACGTAAAGCAGCTACTGAATTTTCTTTTTTCCTTGCCATACCAACAATGCTTGGTGCCGCTACTTATGACATATTTCGCAACGTTGATGTTTTAACTTCAGAAAATTTATTGAATATTTCCGTAGGCTTTGTAACCGCATTCATCGCAGCTTTGCTTGTGGTAAAAGCCATGGTTAAATTTGTAGAAAAACATACTTTAAAAGTTTTTGCTTGGTATCGTTTGGTATTAGGTTCAATCATCTTATTTATTTTTTAATACAAGCAAAAAAATAAATAAATTAAAGAGAACTCGCTGTTCTCTTTAAGTTTTTTTAATTTACAACCCGTACATTCTGCTGCAAGCTTTTCTGAATCTCTTGTACAACACCCTCTCCCTGATGGAACTTAGGCCCTGATTTAGATTCCTTTTTGGTTCTAGTTTGCAGGGGTTCAGATTCAATAAGTTCATCTATATCAAACTCCTTAACTACCTCCAAGCCTTCCTCTATATCGACCTCCATCCTTCCATTCGCAAAACCCTTCCTTGCAGTAAAGTCTAAAGCCTCCTGATAAAACCCAGCCTGCTTACTCTGCTCATCAATTTGCTTTGCCTGAATAATGGCTTCATTCAAGCTAATCCCCTCCCTTAAAGTTAGATCCACGTAATACACCTGCTGACGATAGCTTTGTGTCGTACTCTTGCCCCGCAATATCAATTGCAAGGGTAGACATGACAGCAAACCATTTGATGCCGCATGGTAATAACTCAGCCGTGCAGCCAAAGTACGGATACTGTTAAAGCCTGTAGTTCTAAAGATGAAGGTGCCAAACTCATCTGAGTCATCCAGGTTCACATGCAAACGCCCGTAGGGCTTGCAGTTCCCTCCTTGAGCCAATGGACATAAATCAGGGGATGGACAGGGAAGTTGCTCCACGCCTTGATTGGTTAAACGCTGGCAGGTTTCTCCATTACCGACACAGACAGGTCTTCCAGTCTGTCGGTCAAACAGGCTGTATTCTGCACGCAGGTTTAAATCAGGATCATTAAAGATCATTCTGACAGGGATTGAACGTAGCTTCTGATTCGGAGCATTCGCTCGCAGCTGATCATCCAGTGGATGTTTAACCCAGCCTTCTTTGCTTTGAATCTGGGAAGTAATGGTGAACTGGTCATCCTTTTCCGGTAGGCGTTTGCCATTCTTCTCGATCATCCGACCGATACTGATCCGTCCAAGTATTGGAGGAGTAATTGCTAAACCTTTAATCATGTTGATATTCCTTAATGTATTACCTTACAAATTTGGGTCTATGTATGTAGGTCGGAATAAGGACCAAATAAGCTACCCAAAGAATGTAGAGCCAGATAAAGTGCTACAGAGATCGCGACCGATTTGCTCTCTACCGAAGGGTAGAGAGCGGGGAGCGATTTTTGTGAATTTTTGATTTGGTGCTGTAGATAGGGCTTAGTCGGTATAGATGTTAAATCGACGACTGCCTTGCTTTTGAAGTGGATAAAGCTCTATGAGTTCAGGCTGGTGCTGAAGCAATGCCTTGGTATTGAGACTGATAGAATCCTTGGCTTTCTTCCAGACTACTGAGCCATGAGTAAAGACAGCCCTTTCCTTGTCTTGCATCATCATCTGAATTTCATGTTTAATTTGGTCAAAGCGTTCCTGTTGATGCTGAATCTCTTCCTTCATTTTGATGAGCTGGTCGAACATCAAATTGGCATTTGGATTCTGAGACAGATCCTCTACGGTTAAAGGTACATGCGCTGGATAAAGTTGTTGAATCGCTTTAGCTGCGGATTCACTTGCATCCACGGATGGTGGTGTATCCTTTTCCACGCATTCCCAGAAATATCGTTCTGCTTGAACAATATGTTCAATCACGGATTCTGATCGTGTCACTTTGAAGATCTTGGTTTCATGCCCACAGATCAAGACACAAACATGCGCTGCCTGTTTACCAGTCACCGCCAGTTGATGTTGTACCTGACACAGCACGTATAAAGGCACACCATCACGCCACAATTTTGCTCCATGCTCACCTGCTGTTTTGCATTCCAAAATTTGGACTTCATCACTGCCGACCACGCTGTAATCCAGATTGGCTAACATAAAGTATTTATCGGGATCAGGATGCTGAAGTACTGCATTGATCCGTCGCACCTTGTTATGGGTGTGCATGCTATAGAACTCTGCCACCAAAGGTTCCAGCTGCTTACCCCAATACAACGGTGCCACACCTGAACTTTCATCTTCTATCGATTGAGCCTGTCGTCCGGTTTTGATTAACCAGAGTTCTAACATCGACATGTAGGGATTAAGACCACAGGCAGTAGCGGCATCACTACTACCGATACCTTGTTTACGAACTTCGAGCCAGTCCTGATATTCCATCCCTTTGGTGTTGACCAGTCGCTTGGCTGCTGTTGAGCGTTTGGTAGTAATGGTTGGATTGACTACGATCTTAGATCCTACAGTCGTAGGCTGATGGGAAATAGGTACAATTTGATTCATGGAATTATCCTTATTAATTCTGATCTCTGTAAAAGAAATGCATAAAAAAGCCATACCCGACACGAGGTCGGGTATGGCGATTTATTTGCTGTTTTAATTGATAGGGGTTACATGAGTGCTATGACTAGCATTTGTTTGGGGTGACTTGATTTCAACATAAGTGAATCGGTTAATTTCAGGCGATTAAAGCAAGTGCTTGCTCCAATCCTCTTTGTTTAAGACCAGCACCTGCACCGAACCAAGCTGAATCAAGACGATGATCGGTACTCATGGCACGTCGTTCATGATCCACAAATTCTGTGATCGAACAAAGTAAACCATAAGCCGTATCTTTAGCTGATGACAGGTCAGCACCACGACCTTGACCATTAAACATCTCCAAAGCTTTATTCATGGCGCGACCATTAGGTTCAGGCTTTTTCTCCTGAGCTTGCTGCGCGACATTGCGATAGAACTGAATGATGTTTTCTTCAGGATCGGAAACTGACATGGTGCTGTTGTTGAACACCGCATCAAAGTAGGCTTTAGCTTCCTGCTGACTCACCTTACGCTGTGTGAGCTGTTTCATTTCATACATGTGCTCATCCCATGCACGAACTGAAATACCCAATTGCTGTTTCACTTTCTCTGCATCAAACTTGGTGCTATGTGGAACTTTCACTACACCAGCACTACTGCTCTGCCCACGTAGAGCAATGGCTAACGTGTTGTTACAGACCACCCGGATACTTGTGAATTGTGCCGTCGTTGCCAACGTGCCGTCACACGCAGTAGCCAGCAAGATATAACCATTACTGACATCCTTAGACTTTAATGCAGTGCTTTGCCCAGTACGTGCCAAAGCCCAGAACTTCTTCCCACCTTTCAGCACCCCCGCAGTTTCTAGCTCAAAGCCTGATTGTTCAGTCAGATCCCGATAAAACTCCAGAATCTCTTTAGGCTGAACTTCCTGATAACGCTGACTGACCACAGATAAAGGTGCATGGGTATCTGAACGATACAAGACACGCTGCTCTTCAAATGGCATGATGATGCTTTGGCCACGTTCATTCTGTGCCATATAGCTGACATTCGAGGATTCAATCCGCCAATCCATTCCAGCTTGCTGTGCCCAAACTTCGAGTGGTTGATTCGGACTCAGCTGATTACCGAGACCATGCCAAGGGGTTTCGCCAACATAGGCGATTTGTTCGATTTGATGTGCCATCGTTCTTATCTCCTATGCTAATTCAACGAAAATTCTGCTGACAGTGATTACAGTGATAATAGGTCAGCGTGATCGGCTTTTTAGGCTCATCAAACACACTACTGAATAGGCCACCAATGACTGCACCTGCAAGCCCGCCAAGCAGTGGTGATACAGGCAAAGGTAAACCCTTTGAAATGGTTGCACCGATAGTTGCGAACGATGCGGACGCTGCTAGACCTGTAGAATCAGAACCATTCACCTGCTGATTGACCACTTGAATAACCTGATCCGAAAAACAATAAGGACAATTTAAACTCATAATATATACCTCTAGAAATGACAAAGGCTCACCGATTGGCAAGCCTTGCAAAGTATTTAAAACCTCGTTTTCATCTAGATAATGTATATCTGAGATTATCTTCATTTAGCGTCTATCATACTGCGCTCTTAACTGACCTTTACCAAATACTCTTCGTCCTTTTGGCTTTACACGTAAGTATTGAAGAGTACGTTTGTGATGATCAGCAATGTATTGCATTGCCTCAATGAAATTTGTTACTTGGGTGGAATCACGACGATAAATCACACCGATCCCTAGCTTATTCTCTCTTCGAAGTTTCGCTAGACGTTCACGGTTCCAGCAATTATATCCTTGACCAAAATCCCTAGTAATATCCCTCCATAGCTCGATTATTTCATCCCCCCAATATGCTGCACCTCCAGCACGATAGGCATTATCATAAATGATTGCTAAATGGCAATGAAAACCTTTACTTTTACCACCTTGCTCTACTCCCCACATATATCCGATCACATGTTTAAATATGCCATCTTTATTTTGGATACGATTAAGTAGTATATCCAAATCATTATAAATATCTTCAACTCTGATTCGACTAGAATATTCTTGCAAATAACCCAAGTCTACACGAACAACTAATATTCGACTGCATTTATTAAGTATTGATCTACAATATTTCTGCACTTCAATTTTATTTTCATCTTTCTGTTTTTCAATAGTTTCATAATATTTTTCACAAAGGTCAGATAAATCTAACAACTCTGATCTCAATTCTCTATACCCAATCGATTCCAATTCATTTTTAAGATCAACTTCATCAGAGTCTATGCTTTGTAAGTCATATATCAGAATAACAAAGAACTGAAGATAACCTGGGTATTCATCATCAGGATCATAAATATCATTAAAGTCTAATAACAGATTAGTAAGCTGTGAATAGAATCCATCCCATTTTGTACGTTGTCTTTTTAAGCGTTTTAAAAAGCTCTCAATCTCAAGTGTAAGTTTTGCTTGGTTAATTGAATACCTCATATTTAAACCTATATGTTTGTTAGTTTCATAAGAGATACGGGAATTCAGTATATATATACTTTTTACTTCTTAACAAAGCATTAACTAATAAAAGATTAGATTAATAACCAAAGCTTAAAATAAACCAAATTATCATTAAATCAAAATAAAATACAAAAATTCAAATACAATTTTCCCGTATTTCACAAAGATTTTTTAATACCCTACCTCTCATTAAAAGCTAGAATTAAGGAATAAAATGAATTTTAGACTATATCGTTTTAGTACCTAATTTTAGTTATAAAAAAAATTAAATTAAAAACTTATATTGCCTAAACATTTTTTATTTATAACACCCTTACCCCTTAGTAGAAAGCTTTTAAAAATATAGTGCAAAACAAGGGGAAATAGAGCGAAAAACTTAGTAGAAAGTATTGTTTTTATTACCTAAAGTATGACGTAAGCTTTTTTAAAACAGGATACAAAATGCGCAATTCTGAACTAGACAATCTTAAATCATTCCTGACACAACTTAGAGATGAAGATCTTATCTGGGCACTGTTTGTCTATCATCGCCCAAATATTGATAACAATCGCAGAATACGGGAGAGCAACGCTGCTATAGAAAAAGATATAGCAAAACTGAACAGCCTAGATAAACTCAGGAACATAAGTAAATTTATAATTGATGAAATGAATAATAGTAGTGATGATGATATCTATTATTTTTTACGTGATTTAAAGGATTTTCAATCTAGAATCACAATACATTCTTTTGACTTTAATAAAATTAAAGATAATCAAAGATTCTTACAATTTGCATGCAAAGTCTTGAATGAAAAAGAAGGAGATCGCTTAATTTTAGATATAAAAAATCTATACTTCCAGCTCCTTTATCTGGCTTATACAATCCCTTTTTATTATGAAAATTCTAGATCAATTGAAAATATATATTTTCGATTTGACAAAATATACACAAAATTCAACAGTCATTTTAAATCACCATGCTCTGATTTTTTTGTATGGGCTAAAAAGTATATTAATGAAAACTCAGAATTTAGGAGATACAGAAGAGATGCATCACATGTATCTGAATATGAGACTTTAATTAACTCAATATTTGATATTATCTATTATGAAGATGAAAATATTCACTATGCTTTAAGAAAAAAATTATCTAACGCGTGGTATCAAAAAAAGCACCGTGAGGAGAAAAAGGTGAAAAAACCTCACTATTACGCATTAACTAAAAGAGCTAGAGAAGCGTTGCTTACATTAGCTTTCAAGAATGGTCTGTCCGAAGAGCAAATGATCGAAAGACTCATCAATGAAACCTATGCCAAAGAATGCTGTTCAGTCGATGGAGAAAATCTATATTTGTAAAAATAATCTTTCCACCAGTCACACCCAATCTAGTCCATTATATAACTAAGATTGGGTTTGTGCGTGCAGACCTAATGAAAATAGGTATCTTAATAAAATTTTATTGATTTAAGCTCATATTCACTTTGCTTAAAGCACTTTTAAACTTATCCCCAATATTGGGATCATAAAAGAAATATTTAGTTAGTACTGGTTCTAATATTCCATAGAAGCCATCATCTATCATGTCATTCACTGTAATTCTAATAAGCTTATAAAAATCAAAAATACTATTATGTTGGTCAAATAAGGTTCTTTCCGAAATAGCAAAACCATACTCTTCCATTTCTTTTTTTGCTATCTCAGAACAGGTAGGTTCAGCATCTAAGATGTGGATAGGGGTCTCACGGTATAATGGTTTATTTATGTTGTTCTTTTTGACCAGCATCAGATGCCATGCTCCTAGCAAGCTAACCCAAGATGCAAGGTTGGGCTTAAAGATCGGATTATGCCCTAACCTTGCCTCCACATTAGTAAAATACCTCGACAAATCATTTTTTTTGTTTAGATCAATAGTATAGATACGCTGATAATCTACTTTTTCCAAAGCTTCCAACTTGGCGTTAGACTTAATAACTGCAATGACTTTTTCATGGTCACTTAAATTATTCAAATCTACAATCTGCGACATTTTTAAATTTGATGCCAACAGCTTATTTTTAAAAATTTCTAATTCAAGAAATAGCATAGCTCTAAAGAATAACTTATCTAATAATTCCTGAGAAATCACCTGATAGGCTTTACTATACTTCGAGACCTTTAAGATCCCCATATCAAGTAATTTTCCAAGTACTCCAATGGCAATATTGTCATATTCATAGCTTAAAAACTGACTAACTATTTTATAGCGTTCATTTCCGCTCAACGGATTTATAGGTTGTCTATCCAATATGTTCTGCAAATCTTGGGCAAATTCATCAATAGGAAAATCCGCCTTATCGACTTCTAAACGTATCTCATCATTAAAAGCAGAGATAAAATTGCTAACATCATTCTCTTGCATCTTATCCGATTTACTATAATAGGCAATATTTAAGTCTAGCCCCATCAACAGTAAATGCTTGTAGTGCTCAGCTCTCAGCCCTTTATATTTTCTTGTAGCTAAAATTAGATGAAAAGAATCATTCAACCTTTTATAAAAATCCGACTTCTCATCAGAAAAGGTTTCTAGCGAAACAATATCGTAGAAGTATAAATAATCTAATAGTTTAATAGTGTTGATTTGAATGTCTGTTAGTTTTGGCATTGAGCTATCTATGAAGAAAAAAGTTACCCTTATTTCCTCATTATTCGTCATTTCATCTTTTTTACAATTATTTCAGTGAATTTTGTTAGCTATACCTTAGTTGTATGACTAAAGATTCAAGAATTAACTTTTAAAAGAGTAACCAAATGAACAAAGTACAAATGAATTTATCAGATTATTTATTCATGCAATTTAAAACCATGACTCCCACTCTTGAACAAGTGGCAGCCATGTATTACCCCCATCTAAGTAAAGCAAAAATATTAGAAAAAGCGAGAAAAAAGGAATTTCCATTTATTTGCTACAAGATAGATGAAAGTCAAAAATCACCATACTTAGTTGATATTTTTGACTTAGCTTTTGTTTTAGACAAACGTTACAACGAACAAGCTAAAGAGTATGAAATTTTTACGAAGTCAGCTCTAACGAATTCTCAAAATTAAGGGTCTGTTTTCTTCGTTTAACTGATACATACCTTTCCAAACTCCCCCATGAATCGTGCAAACTAATTTGCTGTATCTGGGGGATAGTGAAACCTTGCTCAGCTAAACGGGTACACCCTTCATGTCTCAAATCATGGAATTTTAAATCATCTATTCCAAGCAACTTACAAGCTTTTCTAAATTCACCACCTATTGTTTTTGGACTAAGAGGTATCAGATATTCATCGCCATAGCCTCTTTTCAACATTCTAGCTCTAACTTCCTGCTCCGATAAAAGCTCAATAATTTTTTTACACTGAGGTAATACATTAAACTCCTTATGATTACCTTTAGAGCCTGTTGGGTTTTTCAAATCACGTATTTTCCATGAGTTGTTATGAATGTCAAAATCACTTAATTCCATTCGAGTTATTTCCGCCTCACGTCTACATGAGTAAATTGCAAACCAAATAATCAAATGCATTGGATAACTGTAAGCAGGATTATTCCATTTATTGACAAAATACTTCGTCAATGCCGCCAACTCTTCATTCGTTGGAAGCCTATCTCTTTTTTGACTTGATGAAATTTGGCGTGTCTTTCTTAATTGTGCTGTTGCCTTATCGAAAGAATTTAGATCAATATCTATATCCCACATTACCGCTGCATGAGATAGCACCCCTCTAATATGTAAAAGCTCATGCTGGAGTGTACTAGATGCAACAGGAGCGAGTCCTAGATCTTCAATGCCTTTTTTGCGTAGAGCTACGTGTTCCGCAATATGAGTCGATTTAATTTTTGTGATAACATGCCGCGCGATTGGAAACTTCTGAATAAGTTTGAGTGAATATGTTTTAGTTCGTCCATACTCAGCTCCCACTTCCGCCAAATATTTCGAAATAGCGTTAGAAAGAGTTAGATCTATTACATCTTCTTGACCAAACAAAATTTCAGGATTTTCTTCTATTTCAGCTTCCCTTTTTGCTAACCAAATTGCTGCAACTTTCTTCGATCCAAATGTTTTACTTTCTTTATATATTGGTAAATCTTTTCGATTGATTCGAATTTCAGCACGATAGCGTATTGATCCATTGACTAACTTACGCTGCGTGATTGTACCCATTTTTACGCCTTATGATATTTTTACTTATTATGGCGTATTTATGGCGTAAATCAAATTTTAAAAAGAGCAAAAAAAGATGAAATAGATGCAAATAAATTCAACACAACACTGATTCAATAGGTTGATTTTCAATGAGTATTTTATCAAAACCAAGCAACACACAGAATCCTCGAATCAGTGTTGCGCCGATGATGGATTGGACGACCAAAGACTATCGTTTCTTTGCGCGTCTATTTAACCCAAACGTCATTCTTTATACAGAAATGGTGACCACTGGCGCGATCCTGTTTGGCGGTGCAAATCGACATCTCGATTACAACAATGAAGAACACCCGATCGTTTTACAACTCGGTGGCTCAAACCCTAAAGACTTAGCCACTTGTACCAAAATGGCACAAGACTGGGGCTATGATGAAGTCAACTTAAATGTCGGCTGTCCAAGTGACCGTGTACAAAACAATAAAATTGGCGCATGCCTCATGGCAGAACCGGACCTCATTGCAGAATGTATCGCTGAAATGCAAAATGCCGTCGATATTCCAGTGACGGTAAAGCACCGTATCGGCATTGATGATATGCAGTCTTATGAAGAGATGCTGCATTTTGTCGATACCGTAGCCAAAACAGGCTGTAATAATTTTATTGTACATGCACGTATTGCATTACTTCAGGGACTTTCTCCGAAAGAAAACCGTGAAGTTCCGCCACTACGTTATGAAGATGTCTATCGTTTAAAGCAAGAACGCCCAAATCTATTGATTGAGATTAATGGCGGGATCAAAACCTTTGCTGAAACACAAGAACATCTCAAACATGTGGATGGTGTGATGATTGGTCGTGAAGCCTACCATAACCCCTACCTTTTGGCAGAGCTGGGGCAGCTGTGGAATTTGGATCTACCTGATCGCTTTGAAATTATTGACCAAATGCTGCCGTATATTGCAAAGCGTATGGCTGAGGGTGCGCCATTGTCGATTATCACGCGCCATATTTTGGGTTTATTCCAAAACCTTCCGGGTGCTCGAAAATGGCGTCAGGCTTTAAGTGGTGGTAATGCCAAGACTTTTGCCGATGTTGAAAATGCAATTCTTAACATTAAAGACGCAATGCAACGCACCGAAGATTATTTAAAAGAACACACTCTAGCTCAGTAATTTAGAACGTTGATCTAAACGAAAAAAGCGAAGCATCTGCTTCGCTTTTTTATGTTTCACCGTTATAGCCGAGTACAAGCTTTCACTAAAGCACGCTTGTGTATATTGGTGACACATTTTATTGTTTCAGTCTTAAAATCATAATGATAGGAAATATACTTTCCTGCAATAAGCTCGCTGACAAAGGGTTCTTTTCTAAAGTAAGCCGTAGTTATACAGTGGTGTAAATCAGGCGTGGCATTTACTTTAATCTGTTCAACAAATTGACTTTGCTGATGAATTTGATCCTGTAATTTTAAAATACGATTCATATTTTGAAATTCTACGGATTGAGCAATCTGTTGTATATTTTTAAAATGACAAGCCTGCGTGACATCATCATGATGCTGATGCATTGACCAAACCAATAATGACTGTATATCACTCATCATTTCTTTGGCTTCATTGACCTGATTTAAAACATAAAAATGACGAACGGTTGAATAAATAGCATATACAACACCGCAACTCAAAATGATCCCTAAAGCCACTATTTTAACATCAAGTTTGGAATGCCCTGAAAGATCAGTCATTGAGTTACTTTATCCCATTATATTTTAAAAGTGCTTCAGGCGAACTCGTCTTTTATATAAGAGATTAACCCGTAAATTTACTCAGAGCACGCCAGTATTTGTCTTTAAACAGACTGACCTCTATTTCAAAGTTGCCTTTATATTTTTCAATTACTTGATCAATGACTTTGGATGGCTTTCTAAACTCTTTACACGCAAAATATATGGTTCTTAAGTGATTACCCGTTTCACGGCCTATATTTAAATAGCCATCCACATCTTTCAACTCTTGTAATAATGCGTCTTCTATCAAATTCAGTAGTTCATAATCTGTAGACGCAGGGCGAATTCAAACATGAGGTGCGACAGTTTCAAAAGCCTTATGATAATCAACAAGCTGAGCAAATTTCTCTAATGGTGTAAG
Source organism: Acinetobacter sp. MF4640 (assembly GCF_002018895.1). Lineage (NCBI taxonomy): Bacteria > Pseudomonadati > Pseudomonadota > Gammaproteobacteria > Moraxellales > Moraxellaceae > Acinetobacter > Acinetobacter sp. MF4640. The sequence continues at coordinate 100,918 of NZ_MVOM01000007.1, forward strand.
CCAATCTAACGCCTTTCTAGGACGAGTATTCAGTGACATGGCAAC
>NZ_MVOM01000008.1:0-97265 GCF_002018895.1 Acinetobacter sp. MF4640
GTCAGTGATTCACAGGTGCTTGGTGATTTACTTAATCAGATTCCACAAGATGAGCGGATTGACTCTGTTTATACCGATGGAGCTTATGACACCAAGCAATGCCGTCAGGTCATTGCAGATCGGCAAGGGCATGCGGTGATTCCACCTAGAAAAAATGCGAAACCATGGAAAGATACAAAGAGTAGCTCGCTAGAGCGAAATGAATTACTTCGAACAATTAAAAGTTTAGGCAGGACACTATGGAAAAAATGGTCAGGCTATCATCGGCGAAGTTTGGTTGAAACTAAGATGCATTGCATCAAATTATTAGGAGATAAACTCAGTGCAAGGAGTTTTGATAGCCAAGTGAATGAGATCCATGCACGTGTAGCAGTCCTTAACAGATTTACGGAATTAGGTCGACCACTTACCCAAGTTACGCCTTAAATTTGGCTCAATTAGGGGCGCTTTGCATTTCAAATCTTTGTGCAACAAAGCCGCTCTCAATTGGTATTTTGGGTTAATATTTTTAGAGATGATATCGTTAATAAAAAAGCACCTTGGGGTGCTTTTTATTGGCTACCATTTTGTATTTGAATAATTTGCACTATCTAAAATATCAGTATTCTAAAACGTATAGACATTAAAAAGCCCCATGGTTAGGGGCTAGTCGTATGCACATCTAAGGCACATACTGTAAGAGGCTCATCTCATACTGCGTGTATTAAACCACATTTACACAATATTTGCAGCAATCACTCAATCATAATGAGGTCGGATTTATTTTCGAGTTTCAAAGGGCGTAAGGCAAAAATGGAGCGTGTATGTCGTACGCCTTTCATTGAGTATAAATTTTTACGCAAAAAGCGTTCATAGTGTTCCGCATTTTTCACTGCGACTTTGAGTAAGTAGTCGTAATCGCCAGTTACTAAATGCGCTTCAACCACTTCAGGCATGTAAGCCAGTGCTTCACTAAATTGCTCTAAGATTTCATCATCATGGCGTTCAAGCGTAATTTCAATAAAAAACAGCTCATTAATACCAATGGCTTTTGAATTAATCTTTGCTGTATAGCCTTCAATGATGTTGAGATTTTCTAGGCGTTTTACACGTGTCCAGCAAGGAGAAGAGGACAGCCCAACTTTCTCAGCCAACTGGGTAACGGTCAGACGGCCATCTTGGCGAAGTTCAGACAAAATACGGCGGTCAATTTTATCTAAAACGTAGTGAGCGTCATTCATAACGTGTTCCTGCGTATAATTTTCTTTATAAACTATTTTATGTGAAAATATTTCTCAATAAATACTCAAAATAAGCAAATAAAAGAGAAATACTCTGCATCGGTCATGACTACAATCAAGTGATTCAATCAAAGTCATTTGAGAAATTGGCTTTGATTTGCAACCAGCGCCCTTAAATGGAAGGGTGCCTTTTATTGGCGCTGTTTGCTGACTTATTTATTGTATTTTTTGCGTTTTTGATCTTTGTTTAAACCAGTAAGTTAGAGTTAAGCAGCCAATCCAAAGTGGAATCAGCATTACTGCAATTCGCATATCAGGTGTGAGCCACATCACCACTAAAATACCAAGCATAAATACAATACAGATATAGTTGCTGATAGGGTAAATCAAAGTTGGAAACAAGGTTGATTTTTGCAATGCCAGCATACGTTGCTTGAATTTTAAATGGGTCAACGCCAACATCATCCAGTTAATCACAATGGCTGAAACCACAAGGCTCATTAGCAGTTTAAAGGCTTTTTCTGGGAAGATATAATTCAATACGACACACAGTAAGGTCACCAATGCAGAGCATAAAATGGCTGCATAAGGGATGCCACGGTGGTTAATTTTCTTTAAAAACTGTGGGGCATTGCCTTGTTCTGCCAGACCTAGCAGCATACGACTCGTGCCATAGCTGGTACCGTTATACACCGATATGGCTGCGGTTAAGACCACAAAATTCAGCACAGTTGCAACGCCTTGACTACCTAAGGAGTCAAAAATCAAAACAAAAGGGCTACCGCCTTCTGCGATTTGATTCCATGGAAACAACGAGAGCAGAACGATGATCGTAAGCACGTAAAACAGCAATACACGATAGACAATTTGATTGACTGCTTTAGGAATAGTCGTGGTCGGATTTTTGGTTTCCGCAGCTGCAATACCAACGAGTTCAATCCCGCCAAAGGAAAACATAATGATGGCCATCGCCATGATTAGGCCAGAAATACCATTGGGAAAGAAACCGCCTAGAGCCCATAGGTTAGAAATAAAGGCATGTGCACCACCGTGACCACTTGCCAGTAACCAAGCGCCATATCCAATCATGCCAATGATCGCGAGAATTTTAATCATGGAGAATAAAAATTCTGTTTCACCAAAGACTTTGACATGCAGCAGGTTGATGGCATTGATCAGTACAAAGAAACCAAGTGCTGAAATCCATGTGGGAATTTCAGGCCACCAATACTGGACATAGAGGCCTATGGCACTGAGTTCCGCCATGCAGACCAAGACATTGAGCACCCAATAGTTCCAACCCGACATAAAGCCAGCAAAAGGGCTCCAAAACTTATAGGCAAAATAACTAAAAGAGCCACTTACTGGTTCTTCAACCACCATTTCACCCAACTGGCGCATCATGAAAAATGCAATTAAGCCCGCCAGTGCGTAGCCTAAAATAACTGAAGGACCAGCCAGTTTAATAGTTTGCGAAATGCCTAAAAATAGACCTGTACCAATAGAGCCGCCTAAAGCAATCAGCTGAATATGGCGGTTGCTCAGCCCATGCTTAAGCTGGGGTTGCTGTTGTGCAGACATGATTCATCCATCTCTAGCACATGCGATAGACATCACATGAACTATGACTTAATAAAAATTCGTGGTGGAAATATAATATTTATTTATCGATTAATGAAATTAAATTTATCAATAGCGTTGGTTTTTATTTGAAAGCTGCAATTTTGCGGTGAAAATAAAGCCAGTCAAGCAAGTGCTGCTTGAACTGGCGACAGGCTTGGCTTGATATGTACCGCTTTAAGATGAAAGCTGTGCTGCAATTTCAGGCCATATGTTTTGATGGGAACGCTTAAACATCGCCATATGACCAATGGCTTTGTGGCCATAAGCCTGTGGTTTGAGTTCAATTTGATCTGTTTGTGCATTTGGGTAAAGGCTGAGTAAGCCTTTGACATTCACTTGCGTGGCAATTTCATCATCCGATGCCCAAATGGCTGTGATTGGACAGCGAATATCACGGTGGAAGTCATCTTGTACTGTTTTGCCTAAGGCATTAATTACATAACCTGGTTTGCTGCAAAACTGTGCCCAATCACGTGCCACATCTTTGGGTAGGTTTTCGCCCATGCCAATGGCATTGGTCGGTCCGTAACCTAAGGTATAACGTGCAATAGGAAAGATCAGTTTAAACATCACAGGAGCCAGCAATTTGGTACGACCTTTCAAATCTTTTACGTGGCCTGTTGATCCTGCAACAGCAACGACTTTTGCGACTTTTTCATAGTTTGGATTAATACCTAAAAGTTGCCCACCTGCACTATGACCGAGCAAGATCACTTGTGTCGCTTGGGTCTTATTCAATAACACCTCCATCGCCGCTGGGATATCCAATTGCCCCCATTGCACGATGCTGGCTTTCGACTTTTTAAGTGGTTCATGCAGAGACTCACCAATGCCGCGAAAATCAAAAACCAAAACGGCATAGCCTTGTTCTGCAAGCCATGATGCAAAATGGTGGTAAAACTGTTGAGTAATACCTGTGGCAGGGCAGATTAAAACAGGTAGGGCTTGTTGTGTACCTTGGGCTGCATAAAAGCGTCCACTGAGTGAATAATGGTCAGAGCAGGTAATAGCTAAAGTTTCGTAATTTTGCATAATCGGTTAAGCATAGAATTTTTTTCTACTCTACCTAAGTTCCAAAAAGAAACTTGTCTAATCTATGACTTTGAAGTCAAGTAGATCTGTATAGAATAGAGTGAAAATAAAAAGGAAAACACATGCAGTTTGTTGAAGTAGATATGTCGGTAAAATTTGCACTTTTGTTTAGTGGGATTTTTCTGTTTGTAGGGATGCTGACAGGGGTATGGAAATATGCACAAATACGCCATTCACCGCAGTTTCGCGCACACTATTATGTTGATATCGCGCACCGCAGTAGTTTGTTATATGCACCTGCAAGTTTAATTATTGCGGTAATGGCCGCAATTTCAGTCTGGCCCGAGCCTTTGAACATGCTGTTTGTGGGAATTAATTTATTCTTTTTTAGCTTTTCGATACTGAGCTATATTGTGCATGGGCTATTGCAAGACACCAATAACCAATTCCGTAGTCCACATGTTTTAGGCAAATGGACTTTACCCAAATCAATCATGCTGATGGCAATGATGGCATTGGTTGTGGGGGAAATTGTGGCGACGTTGGGCTTGTTGTGGGGAATGTTTTTCGGTTTATTTTAAGTTGTTCTTATATTTTTTAAAATATTTATACTTTTACAAAGGTGGATGACTAATCATCCACCTGTTTGCTAGTCAATTGACTGTGTGGCCTTTCGGAATTTTTGATCGACGACTGCCCATAAATAAAAGGCAAATGATACGACGATAGCGTAAGCAAAATATTCAGCTTTAAGGTTACCTTGAATTAAGCCATGCATGATCATAATGACCATTAGGGCAATGGTGGTACTTAAATACGTCACCATATTCTTGTTTGCCTTCAGAGCGTTAATGAAGACTTGCTTGTTGAAATGTAATGATAACATCTCCATCCCTCCTTGAGTTTTTGACTAAAAACCAATGTGTTTAGTCGGATTAGTTCTTAATGTTGTACTGCTAAAACTTGCGTTGATCAAGAGCAAAAACAACTATTTTCAGAGAAATTATGCTATACCAATCAGAAAATATGTATGTAGCATTTTTTTAGTGAATAAATAGTATTTCGTTACGGTATAAGATGACAAATAAATGATGCATGTAAGCTTATACATAGATTGTATAAAGCAATATTGATGCCATGAATGGCTTGCTAGGACAGGCTTTAAAGAATTTTATATTTTCTAATATTAAATTTATAAGAGATATGAAGGTCTTGATATACGACTTTAGCGGTGTATATGAAATGTGTCAGTATGTACAAAAACTGATGTAGAAAGAAATGAAACAATATGTGTCCATTTGGATAAAATGTGACAAATATTGATCATGCTTAAAATCAGGTTTGGGTAAAACCAGACTTTAACAACATCAGCTTTTGCTTATTTTTTCACTTTGTCGATTACAACAGCAATTACAAAAACTACCAATGATGGGATAAGCCATGCAAGGTTTTGTTCTGCAAGAGGTAAGTGAGTCAGCGCATAAGGTAGTTCAAAATTCGCAACTTTTAAACCGTCTAGAAGACCAAAGACCAAAGACACTGCTGTAACAGGTGCAATCACTCGGCGAGGATGATTAAAGAATTTCCAGCCAAAGCTCAGCATAATCACCACAATTGCAGGTGGATAAATTGCACTTAAAACAGGCACAGAAAAGGCGATGAGTTTGGTTAAACCTAAGTTTGAAATAATGAAAGAGAAACCAATCAGAATGAAGACCCAAACTTTATAGCCAATTTTAGTGATTGAACTGAAATATTCAGCACACGCACAGGTCAGGCCAATCGCAGTGACCATACACGCAATAAAAATCATGGCAGAAAGGAAGATAGAACCTAAGTCACCAAATGCATGTTGAACATATGCATGCAGGATCACTGCACCATTGCTCGCATTTGCTGCGACTTCATGGCTTCCAAGGCCAAGTTTAAATAAGCTGAGGTAAACTACAGTTAAACCAATACCAGAAATGATACTCGCAATAACTGCATAACGCGTAATCAGTTTAGGGTTGCTGACACCACGTGAACGAATGGCTTGAATAATCACAATACCAAAAACCAAAGCACCTAAAGTGTCCATGGTTAAGTAACCATTTACAAAACCTTCAGAAACAGGGCTGTCAACATAATTATTGATGGCTGGCGGAACGAAACCCGTTGGAATCATCATCGCCGCAATGCCAAGGATGGCTAAAGATAAAATCTTCAGTGGCGAGAGTACATAGCCAACCGTGTCTAAAATCTTGTTTGGATACAGTGAAATGAGGGTGACTACACTAAAGTAGATTGCACTGTAGATCAGCAAGCTGCTGCTTGATGTTCCAAGATAAGATGAAAAACCAATTTCATAAGAAACGGTTGCAGTACGTGGTGTCGCAAAGAGTGGTCCGACAGTTAGGTAACACGTAATGGTTAAAATGAGACTGGCTATTTTACCCAAAGGTGAACTTAAAATTTGAATCGAACCTTCGACACGTGACAGCGCAATAATGGTGATTACAGGTAAGCCCACAGCAGTGATTAAGAAACCAAAAGCTGCTAGCCATACATGCTCACCCGCTTGCTGAGCCACAATCGGTGGAAAGATAATGTTGCCCGCACCAATGAAGAGTGCGAAAGTCATAAAACCCAAAGCAACAATATCCCGAGTACGCAGACTTGTCATAAAAGGGAGATCGAGTTGAACAAAGGGGACGATTTTAGTGCATAAGTGTTTTTTTGGCTAATTTATTTCATGGGTAGTATTAAATTTTTTTATAAGATGAAAAGTGAATATATCAACTTGTAAAAAATAGGTTGATATATGTGATTGATTATCCATTTTAAAATAGAAAAATTATAAATATTAAAAGCTTGAGGCGCTATTTTTCCTAAATTAAAAGTTGTAGTGCAAATGCTTTAAAATTACACAAATTTTTTAAAGGCTGGTTGTTGGAGGCTACCCTAAGATTTAAGTTTGAACAAAAATATTGAGAAAAGGTCTATACTTGCGACTTCATAATTGAGGATATTTCAATGCGTGGCTTAAATGTGAGCATAAAAACTGAACAAGATGTAGAAAAACTTCGTATATCTGGTCGTTTGGCTGCCGAAGTTTTAGCGATGATTGGTGAGCATGTAAAGCCGGGTGTCACGACTGAATATCTGGATGATATTTGTCATGACTTCATTGTAAATACCTTAAAAGTGACGCCTGCCAATATTGGTTATCATGGCTATACCAAAACCACCTGTATTTCTCCAAATGAAGTGGTCTGTCACGGTATTCCATCGCCGAATGTTGTACTCAAAGATGGCGATATTATTAATATTGATGTGGCGATTATTAAAGATGGCTACTTTGGTGATACCAGTCGTATGTACTATGTGGGTACAGTGAAACCGGAAGCCAAAAAGCTAGTCGATACGACTTATGAGGCGATGGTTGCAGGTATTCATGCTGTGAAGCAAGGTGCAACGCTTGGTGATATTGGTTATGCCATTCAAACTGTTGCGCACCGTGAAGGTTATAGTGTGGTACGCGAGTATTGTGGTCATGGTATCGGCAAGGTTTATCACGAACAGCCAAGCGTATTGCACTATGGTCAACCAGGTAAGGGGATGCAGCTTAAAGCGGGCATGGTGTTTACGATTGAGCCGATGATTAATATGGGCAAAGCGCATGTCAAAGAGCTCAAGGACGGTTGGACAGTCGTGACTGCTGATAAGTCTTTAACTGCGCAGTGGGAGCATATGGTACTCGTGACTGAAACCGGTTTTGAGTTACTATCACCTTGGCCTGAAGGTACGGGCAGTTATCCAGAAATTTAAGTTGATGTTTTGTCGTTGATTAAATTTTAGACTTTGGTCTAGCTTTGTGACTTAAAAGCTAAATTAAGTATTAAAAGCAATCACTGATATTTCTGAATCCCTTTATTTATCGCATTTTTGCTATTTTTTGATTAAAACTTATACATGCAAGCTATTGGTCTATACTTCATTTTGTCACTAAAATTGTTTCCAAGATACTCGCTGTAGTTTCTTATTTTGAAAGTTTATGAGCTTATCCACCTCGGTTAAGCTCTTTTTTTTGCCTCATGGATTGGCTCAATGTGATTGAGCATGTGTAGGGTTTAAAGTGATTTATTTGAGCTAAGGTGTTCAATTAAATAGTCAATAAACACACGGACAGCAGGTAGTAAACCACGGCGTGAAGGATACACCGCATGAAAAATACCGTGTGGTGCTTTCCAGTCGGGCAGGACACGAACCAGCTCACCACTTTTCACCATATCTTGTACGATGCTGTCTGGAAGTAGGGCAATGCCGCAGTTTTTACGGACCAGTTGAGCCAACATACTCAAATCAGAGCCCATCACCACAGGGTTGACGCGTATTTTCTTTTGTTGCTGTGCATCATTATCCACGATGATATGTTGATCTAAATGCTCATCAACCATACTTAGTATATGATGTTGGCTTAAATCTTCAGGTTGTTTCAGTTCGCCAAATTCATTTAAGTAAGCTTGGCTGGCAAATAAATGCTGCTCGATATTTTCAAATTTACGAATTACCAAACTTGGATCATCGTCTAGATTGGAGCGGACGCGAAGGGCAATATCAAAACCTTCGTTGATAATATCCACACGGCGATTGGTTACCATCATTTGCACTTTAATTTCGGGATAGGTTTTTAAGAAACTTGGTAAAATGCGTGCAATTTGGTTTTGTGCAATCGATACTGGCAGGCTGAGTTTAATGACGCCACGCGGTTGTAAACTGAGATGATCGACCAAATCGTGTGCGGCTTGTGCAGCATTCATCATCACTTGCGCATGACGGTAAATATTCATACCAATATCGGTCACTGCGAAATGGCGAGAGCTGCGTTGAATTAGGCGTACACCCAAGCGCTCTTCGAGGTTATACACGCGTCGACTGAGCTTGGATTTAGGAATATCTGTTGCGCGTTCGGCTGCGCTAAAACCACCATGTTCAACCACTTGAGCAAAACAATAAAAATCATCTAAATCGCTTAACATTCACGATGTCCATTTGTGCAACGATAGGCTTAATTAAAAAGTGATCGTTGCAGTTTGTCAATTTTGAAATTGTAGAGATTTAATTGAAAATACTCAGCTATTTTAAGGGTTTCGCTGAGTTTTCGCTTGTTTGAGTATTTCAAGCACCACTTTATATTCTTCAAGTCGTGCAAAGTCGTGTGCTGTTGGATTGTTTATGCGCGTAAGGTTCATATTATCGAGTACATCAACATATTTCACTTGGGTTGCAAGAGGGTTTAATACAGTGCGCTTAGCCGCTTCCAAACGTGATTCACCTGTTTGTTTGGTCAGTGCTTGTATGGATTGAATGATCTCGGCACTAAAGCCAAGCGCTTTTAAGTCTTCAGCAGTCGTTGCGGTGTCTTCCAAAATGTCATGCAACACCGCAATGATTTGTAGGGTGGGATTGGAAAATTGCAACATGAGGCGAAGTGGATGCAAGATGTAAGGTTGTCCGCCCTTATCGAGTTGCCCCGCATGTTGGGTTGCAGCCAGTGCAATGGCTTTTTCTAAAGTCGACATGATTATTCTAGGTACTTTATCCTATGCTAAACTTCGCAGCATCTTTGTTTAAAAACTAAATTATGACTTATCAATTGATCCCACTAGACTGTGAAGCGACAGATCCCGTAGCGTGTCCACACTGCCAACAACAGGTAATTGATTGGTCTCAGGAACAATACGTTCAGCCTTGTGAGCATACCTTATTTATTGCGATGGACATTGGTTTTGAATATATCACAGATGAATTTGAAGCGACCATGCAGCGCAGTGTTGATGATCTCCATGCACATGATGATCAAGTGATTATGTTTGAAGAGTTAACTCAAGCCAGTTACCCAAAATTTATCATGTTAAAAGCACCACTTGGTGTTGAAGGCTATTCACGCTATTTAGGCTTTACGGCTTAATAAATAAAAGCGCCATTGCGGCGCTTTTATTTGAATCTGTCTTAGTTTTCTAAAGCTTCTTCTTCACTTTCATCATCTGCGGTATCCATACCTAGCTCTTTAAGTTTACGCGTAAGGGTGTTACGCCCCCAACCGAGTAACTCAGCCGCATGCCGTTTACGGCCACGGGTTTGTTGCAGCGCAGCAATGATCAATGTACGTTCGAACATTGGGGTTGCGATATCGAGGATTTTCATCTCGCCATTTTTCAGCTTTTGCACAGCCCATTGACCCAACAACTCATCCCAATGGTGGACTGCAATCCGATCTAAGTTTTGCGCGGCTTGCGCATCTTCACCTGAGCGGGTAATTGGAATTTGCTTCAGCTCTGATGGTAAGTCTTCAGGATAAACTTCACGTCCTGTAATCATGACCGTTAACCAGCGGCAAGTGTTCTCGAGCTGACGTACGTTTCCTTGCCAAGGCAGCTGTTGCATATATTCTTGCGTTTCAGGACGAAGGATTTTAGGGCTTACACCTAATTCTTTGCCTGCACGTGCCAAGAAGTGTTGCGCTAACATTGGGATGTCTTCGCTACGATGCGCCAGTTTTGGAATGTGAATGCGAATCACGTTCAGACGGTGATATAAGTCTTCACGGAAGCGACCATCATGTACCAATTTTTCTAAGTCTTGGTGCGTTGCCGCGACAATACGTACATCTACTTTTACTGGGATATGCCCACCAACACGGTAAAACTCGCCATCAGCCAAGACACGCAGTAAACGCGTTTGTGTTTCAAAAGGCATATCGCCAATTTCATCTAAAAACAGCGTTCCACCATTGGCCTGTTCAAAGCGACCTTGGCGCTGGGTATTGGCGCCAGTAAATGCACCTTTCTCATGACCAAAAAGCTCTGTTTCAATTAGGTCTTTGGGAATCGCGGCCATGTTGAGTGCAATAAAAGGTTTGCTGCTCCGTGGTGAGTGGCGGTGTAGCGCATGCGCAACTAACTCTTTACCTGTACCAGATTCACCATTAATTAACACTGTAATGTGTGATTGAGACAAACGACCAATCGCGCGGAAAACTTCCTGCATAGCAGGAGACTCGCCAATGATTTCGGTCGATTGAATCGGTGGTACCGTTTTTGCCGATTCTTGCTGCTGCATTTTGGTGATGTGCAAAATCGCACGATTCACTAAAGCTAAGGCTTCATCAATATCAAAAGGCTTGGGTAAATACTCAAATGCGCCTGTTTGATAACTTGAAACAGCAGACTCTAGGTCAGAGTGAGCCGTCATAATAATGACAGGTAGATCAGGATAGTTGGCTTTAACTTTCGCTAAAAAAGTTAAGCCATCTATGCCGGGCATACGAATATCGGTCAAGATCACATCGGGTGCATCTAAACTGAGTTGGTCTAAAGCAGATTGAGCTTCTTCAAAACTTGTGACGTCAAAACCTTCTTCTTTGAACGTTTTTTCCAGCACCCAGCGCATGGCGCGATCGTCATCAATTACCCATATTTTATTTCGCGACATGGTTTAACTCCCAAGGTATATATAAGCTAAAAGTTGTTTTTCCGGGAACAGATTGGCATTCAATCATTCCGTTATGTTGATGCATAATATTTTGCGCAATACTTAAACCCAGTCCTGTGCCTTTAGCACGACCCGTGACCAGTGGGTAAAACACGGATTCTAAAATTTCTTCTGGAACGCCCGGACCATTGTCTTCGATATCAATCCGTACCACAGAGCGTTGCAGTACACCATTGATGGTCACTAAACGTTGAATACGGGTGCGTAACATTAGTTCAGGTTGGTGGTCGACAAAGAACTCTTTATTTTCAGTCATGGCTTGCACTGCATTGACGCTAATGTTCAGCATAACTTGTATCAGTTGATCACGATCGGCCATCACTTCAGGTAATGACAAATCATAATCACGGGTGATCTTAATTTTCTTTTTGGTTTGGTTGGTAATGAGTGAGCGAACACGCTCTAAAGGCTCATGTACATTGACCAACTCATAACTTGGGAGCTGACGTGAACCAAGCATGGTGTCTGCTAAATTACGTAAGCGATCGACTTCACTAATAATAATGTCGGTGAACTCGCTATATTGAGGATCATTGAGGCTACGTGCTAAAAGTTGTGTAGCACCGCGAATTCCGCCTAGCGGATTTTTAATTTCATGTGCAACACCGCGAATCAGTTGGCGTGCAACCTGATGTTGTTGTAAGAAGTTTTCTTCCTTGGAAATTTTGAGCATCCGATCAATCGGATTGATCTCAATTAAAAGCAAAGGATGATAGGGTTTATTTGAATTCAACTGTGACACGGTATAGTCAACATGAATATCTTTAAAGTTGACCTTAATGATGGCTTCACGACGGGTGTAGTGTTGTCCCGAGTTTAGAGTATTGAGAAGTGCTTCTTCTGTATTGAACTCATCATTGGGTGCATGGAGTAAATTAAGTGCAGGTTGGCCAGAGGCACGTAAAAGACTGATATCAAATAATGCTTCGCAAGAGGAATTTAAGTAAAAAATATTTAATTTACTGTCGACCAATAGAATCGCAGTGGTCAAATTGTCCACTAAAAGGCGATAGTCGATAGAAATAGGGTGATCCATTAGCGAATGTATCCTGTATTAAAATAGCGCAATGGCATCTTGATAAAGCATTAACCGTTCCAAATAGCGGACTGAATTGATGCAAATAAAGCAAAATGCACGCCAACTTTGATTTTGTATAATGAAATGAGCACACTTTTTTTGCGGAATGCGCTGTAAATGAACGATTAGCTAAAGATATAGCGGATTCTAAAAATCAAGTAAACTGAAAGTGACTTAAAATGGTGCGTTATACTGATTCTACTACAGTGTTGGTTTTATTTTGGTGCATTAAACAAAGAGTGTGGAATCGATCTGTTTTTATAAACAGAAAAGACATACAATACGCGCATTCTAGTGGAGCGCAGATTCATGAAATCCCCCAAAGTCGGTTTTGTTTCTTTAGGTTGTCCTAAGGCATTGGTTGATTCCGAACGAATTTTAACTCAGTTGAAGACTGAAGGTTATGATGTAGCATCAGATTATGATGGTGCGGATTTAGTTGTTGTAAATACCTGTGGTTTTATTGAATCTGCAGTGCAAGAGTCTTTAGATGCCATTGGCGAAGCCATGAGTGCGAACGGTCGTGTAATCGTTACGGGCTGCCTAGGTAAAGACGAAGACAAAATTCGCCAAATGCACCCAAATGTCTTAAAAGTGACAGGGGCGGCTGCATATCAAGAAGTGATGGAAGCCGTGCACCAATACGTGCCTGAGCCACCAAAACACAACCCATTTATTGACCTTGTTCCAGAACAAGGGATTCGTTTAACGCCGAAGCATTATGCGTACTTAAAAATCTCAGAAGGGTGCAACCATCGTTGTACCTTCTGCATTATTCCAAGTATGCGTGGTGACTTAGTGTCTCGCCCAGTCGGTTCTGTTTTAGAAGAAGCGGCTGCGCTTAAACGTGCCGGTGTAAAAGAAGTACTCGTTATCTCCCAAGATACTTCTGCTTACGGCCTCGATACCAAATACAAATTAGACTTTTGGAATGGTCAACCTGTTAAGACGAAGTTCTATGACATGTGTGAGGCCTTAGGTCAACTGGGTATTTGGGTGCGTTTGCACTATGTCTATCCATATCCACATGTGGATGCAGTGATTGACTTGATGGCACAAGGTAAAATTTTGCCTTATTTGGATATTCCATTCCAACATGCCAGCCCAAAAGTTTTAAAACTAATGAAACGACCTGCGCATAGTGAAAATACACTTGAGCGTTTAAAGCTGTGGCGTGAAAAATGTCCTGACTTGGTGATTCGTTCAACCTTCGTTGTGGGTTTCCCTGGCGAAACTGAAGAAGATTTTGAAATCTTACTTGAGTGGTTGAAAGAAGCACAACTTGATCGCGTAGGCTGCTTCACCTATTCACCTGTTGAGGGTGCGACAGCAAACGACTTGCCAGATCACGTGCCTGAAGAGATTAAGCAACAGCGTTATGAACGCTTTATGGAAGTGCAACAGGCGATTTCTGCTGCCAAACTTCAAAAGCGTGTTGGTCAGAAAATGACGGTGCTGGTCGATGAGTTGGATGAAGAATTCCCAGTTGCGATTGCACGCTCATACGCAGATGCTCCTGAAATTGATGGCAATGTCTTTGTGGAAGATATTGATAAAAGCCAGATTAAATCAGGCGATTTGTTAGAAGTCGAAATTACCGATGCAGATGAATATGATCTGTATGCACAGTTGATTTCGATTAAATCGAATTAAGACACAAATAAAATTTTAAAATTTAGATATTGGAGTTATTGCGATGTTGGATTCTAAAAAACCACGTTTTGAACGCATCTTACTGAAACTTTCTGGCGAAGCGTTGGCTGGAAATAAAGATATGGGTATTGATGCTCAAGTACTTGATCAAATGTCTTTGGCAATTGCGCACTTAGTGGGTTTGGGTGTACAAGTCGGGATTGTTGTGGGTGGTGGTAACTTATATCGCGGTAGTCAATTGCAAAAAGATGGTTTGGTTGGTCGCGTAACGGGTGACCAAATGGGTATGCTTGCAACCGTGATGAATGGCTTGGCATTACGTGATGCTTTGGTACGTCGCAATATCAAAACGCGTTTGATGTCAGCATTGCCAATTGGTGCTGTGGTTGAATCATACTCAAGCCGTGATGCGATTCGTCACCTAACACAAGGTGAAGTTTGTGTGTTTGTCGCAGGTACAGGTAACCCATTCTTTACCACAGATACAGCAGCATGCTTACGTGGTATCGAGATTGAAGCCAACCTGATCCTAAAAGCAACGAAAGTTGATGGTGTCTACAACAAAGACCCAAGCAAATATGATGATGCTGTTAAATATGACACATTAACTTTTGACCAAGTGTTAGATGAGAAATTGGGTGTGATGGATTTAACAGCGATTTGCTTGTGTCGTGACCACAATGTGCCGCTTCAAGTCTTTGACATGAATAAAGCAGGCTCATTGCTTTCAGTGGTTATGGGTGAAAAAGAGGGTACTCACGTAACGAACTAATGTACGTGACCTCGAAAGCTCTTTATACTACACGCTATTTTAGAATTTATATCTTTTCGAATTAAGTAAGGAAGATCACATGATTAACGATCTTAAAAAAGACGCAGAAGACCGTATGAACAAGTCACTTGACTCGTTAGAACACGGTTTTGCCAAGGTTCGTACAGGACGTGCGCATCCATCTATCTTAAACGGGGTAATGGTTCCTTACTATGGCTCAGATGTGCCATTAAACCAAGTGGCAAACGTGGGTGTTGAAGACTCGCGTACCTTGTTGATTCAGCCATTTGAGCGCACGATGGTTGCGGCAATTGATAAAGCGATTCGTGAATCAGATTTGGGTTTAAACCCGATTACGGCTGATGCGATTCGTGTTCCAATGGCTGCATTGACGGAAGAAACACGTCGTGACATGCAAAAAGTTGCGCGTAACGAAGCTGAAAATGCAAAAGTTGCAGTACGTAATATTCGCCGTGATGTACTGGGCGACATCAAAGCATTGTTGAAAGAAAAAGAAATTTCTGAAGATGATGAACGTCGTGCATCTGATGATATTCAAAAAATCACAGATAAGTTTGTTGCTGAAATCGACAAACGTCTTGCGAATAAAGAAGCTGAGTTGTTGAAGGTCTAATTTGTATAATGACCGATTCAGAAGATAAGCTTACTCTTCCAAAACATGTTGCCATCATCATGGATGGCAACAATCGTTTTGCCAAAAAAAATGCAATGCAAAAGGGCGATGGTCACCGTGAAGGAAAAAATGTCCTTGACCCGATTGTTGAGCATTGTCGAAAAAAAAATATTCAAGCATTAACCGTTTTTGCTTTTTCGAGTGAAAATTGGAAGCGCCCTCAAGCTGAAGTTGATTTGCTCATGAAATTGTTGGAAGACACGATTCATGAACAGTTGCCTCGTATGCATCAATATCAAATGTCCTTACGTTTTATTGGTGATCGTTCTAAATTATCTCCGCAATTGCGTGACTTAATGTTGCATGCCGAACAAGACACTGTTAATTTCGACAAGATGACTTTGACCATCGCAATTAGTTACGGTGGGATGTGGGATATGGCGCATGCGGCTAAGCAGATTGCACTTGCTGTTCAATCTCAAGCGTTAGATCCTGAGCAAATTGATGAACATGTTTTTGGCCAATACGTTAGTTTGAGTGATTTACCCGCTGTGGATCTATTGATTCGTACAGGCGGGGATTTTCGTTTATCGAACTTTATGTTGTGGCAAGCAGCTTATGCAGAGCTTTACTTCACTCCAACTCTTTGGCCAGAGTTCAGTGTAGAAGAGTTTGATGACGCCTTGGCTGTATTTGGTGGGCGTGAACGTCGTTTCGGGAAAACGACGGAACAAATTCTACAAGATAAAATTGAGAACTAATAAATGTTAGAGCGGATTATAACCGCATTGGTTTTGGTGGCCGTTGTACTGAGTTGTATGTTTGCAAGCCAGTCACACTATCCAATGTTTGTGCTGATGATTATTGCGGCAGGGGTTGCAGGCTATGAGTGGTTTAAACTCATGCCCCGTACAACAAAAAATGTTAATAAACCTCTAGCGTGGGGTTTTGGTTTACTAAGTGCTGGCCTTGCTACACTTGCTTTATACTTTAACGATATTGCGCTTCTACTTTGGGCTGCCTCTATCCTATGTTGGCTGCTAAGCCTGTATTGGGTTAAATCCTATCCAAATTATGATGCTTGGTATAATTCAACCCTTAAGGTGGTTGGTATTGTTCTGATATCTTCAGCTGTGACCGCTATTTTTGCACTCTGGAAGATGTCTCCATGGTGGCTAATGTACCTGTTTTTATTGGTTTGGGGTGCTGACAGCGGAGCATATTTTGTTGGGCGTAAACTAGGTAAGCGTAAACTTGCACCTGAAGTGAGTCCAAATAAATCGTTGGAAGGGCTTTATGGTGGTGTGATTACGGCCATGATCATCGTGGTTGCTGTTGAAATCCTCTATTTAGACTTAACATACGCGCAGCATTTATTATTTCTTATTTTATCTGTAGTGACTGTATTTAGCTCAGTTTTAGGTGATTTGTTTGAGTCTATGATTAAACGTCGTGCTGGAATTAAAGACTCAGGTCGTATTTTGCCGGGGCATGGTGGGGTACTGGATCGTATTGATTCGTTACTGGCTGCTGCACCTATCTTTGCTGCGGGTGTATATGTGTTAAAACTTATTGGCGTAGATTTGTAAATGTCTCAATCTGTTTGTATTTTGGGTGTGACGGGCTCGATTGGGCAGAGCACCTTAAAAATATTGCAACAACATGCTGAACACTACTCTGTGTTTGCTGTAACGGCATATAGTCGGATGCAAGAACTTGTTGATATTTGTCAGCAGTTTCAACCTAAAATTGCAGTTGTACCTCAAGCAAAAGTAGATGAACTGCGCCAGCTCCTAGTCGCAGCCAATTTACAAAACATTGAAATTTTGGCGGATGAGGCAGGCCTCATCGCGGTTGCTGAACATCCAGAAGTGGATGTGGTGATGGCGGCGATTGTGGGCGCTGCAGGTTTAATGCCGACGCTAGCAGCGGTACAAGCAGGAAAGCGTGTACTTTTGGCAAATAAAGAAGCGCTGGTGATGTCGGGTGACATCATGATGCAAGCTGCTCATGATCATCAGGCTCTTTTACTTCCTGTGGACTCTGAGCATAATGCAATCTTTCAATGCTTGCCGCAGACCTATTTACAAGCTGAGCGTCACGGACAGCCGAAACTCGGAGTCTCTGGTATTCTTCTGACTGCATCCGGCGGCCCATTTCTAAAACATAGTTTAGATGAATTACATAATGTAACGCCTGCGCAGGCGTGTAAACATCCTAATTGGTCCATGGGACAGAAAATCTCGGTTGATTCGGCGACCCTCATGAATAAAGGGTTGGAGCTAATTGAAGCTTGTCATCTTTTTTCAATCGAAGAACATTTTGTTACAGTAGTTGTGCATCCGCAGAGTATTATTCATTCCATGGTGCAATATGTGGATGGTTCAACATTGGCGCAAATGGGAAATCCTGATATGTGTACGCCGATTGCACATGCGTTGGCATGGCCTGAGCGTATTCAAACCCATGTTCCAGCTTTAGATTTATTTAAAAATCATCAGTTGGATTTTCAAGCGCCTGATACGCATCGATTCCCAGCATTAAGCTTGGCACGTCAAGCGATGAAAACTGGGGGCACAGCCCCAGCGATTTTAAATGCAGCCAATGAAATTGCTGTTGCTGCATTTTTAAATCAACAGGTGGGGTTTATGCAGATTCCTGCTATTGTTGAACACACTTTGAATACCATCCCACATCAAGCAGCAACACAACTTGATGTTATTTTAGAAGCCGATCAAAACGCACGTCATGTTGCTCAGCAATATGTGGTTAATATAGGAATTTAAGCATGAGCGCCTTGTTTATGATTGTTGCGGCAATTTTGCTTTTAGGCCCACTTATTGCAATACATGAGTTTGGGCACTATTTTGTTGCGCGTAAATTGGGCGTAAAAGTTCTAGTTTATTCCATTGGTTTTGGACCAACGGTTTTAAAGTGGACCTCTAAAAAGTCAGGTATTCAATATCAGCTTTCGGCATTGCCCTTGGGTGGTTATGTCAAAATGCTAGATGAGCGTGAAGGTGATGTTGCTGAAGAGGATGTGCCCAAAGCATTTAATCATCAGTCACCTTGGAAGCGTATCGCAATTGTTGCGGCTGGCCCATTGATTAACTTGGCATTTGCCATTTTTCTGTTTTGGATTTTGTTTTTGCCTGCACAAGAGCAGTTGAATACACGTGTGGGTAAAGTGCTACCTAATACACCTGCAGCACAAGTTCAAATGCAAGTGGGCGATAAAATTACCGCTGTTGATGGCTTAACGACACCCACTTGGGAAAAATTGAATTTTGCCTTGGTTGACCGTGTAGGTGAGACAGGATCAATCCAAATTCAGGCCGAACGTGCGGGACAAGTTAAGACGTTTAGTTTACCTATTCAAAACTTCTTGAAAGATCAAACACAGTCTCCGCTTGATGTTCTGGGTTTTACGCCTTATCGACCAAAAATTCCTGCGGTCGTGACTAAGTTGAGCGAAGATGGTGCAGCCATTCGTCAGGGTATGCAACAAGGTGACAAAATTGTCGCGATTGATGGCATCAAGATGAATGATTGGTTTGATGTGGTACAAGTGGTTCAAGCCTCGCCTGAGAAATTGTTAAAAATTGATGTGCTTCGCCAAAATCAATTGGTACAACTTGAGGTGATGCCGCAAGGTAAACGTGACAATATGGGCAAGGTTTCTGGTGTCTTAGGTGTACAAAGTGACCCTGGGAAAATCAGTATTCCTACAGAATATAAACAAACGATACAATATAATCCTGCTGAAGCCTTCATTATGGCAGTGGATAAAACCGGTCAACTGTCGAGTATGATTTTGAACTCGATTGTGAAAATGGTGCGCGGTTTGATTGGTCTAGACAACCTATCAGGACCGATCACGATTGCCAAAGTCGCAGGACAAAGTGCGGAAATGGGTTGGCAAACTTTTATCTCATTTATGGCACTGATGAGTGTAAGTTTAGGGATATTAAATTTATTGCCTATTCCTATGCTTGATGGTGGACATTTGGTCTATTATTTTATAGAACTAATACGTGGTAAACCTGTTTCTGAACAAATACAATTGGTTGGTTTAAAAATTGGTATGGTATTGCTCGGAAGTATGATGCTTTTGGCACTATTCAATGATTTTATGCGTTTGTAAAAAAGCGTAGATACGGAATTAAATTTTACATCGGAAAAAACTGGCATGCAGCACACACATTTATTTATGCCTTTGGCGCTCATCAGTGCTATGGCAACAGTACAACAAGTATATGCAGCAGAAGATTATATAGTACGTGATATTAAGGTTGATGGACTTGTTCGTTTAACGCCAGCAAATGTCTATGGAATGATTCCGTTGAATAGTGGAGATCGTGTGAGCGATGCAGCACTTGCCAATGCCATTCGTAGTTTATATGCAACAGGTTTGTTTGATGACATTAAAACAGAAAAGCAGGGTGATACGCTGGTTTTCAAAGTTGTCGAACGCCCACTAATTTCTAAAGTTGAATTTAAAGGTAATAAACTCATTCCTAAAGAGGCCTTGGAAGAAGGCTTGAAGAAGATGGGGATTACCGAAGGTGAAGTGCTGAAAAAATCAGCGCTCCAGACGGTTGAATCTGAGCTTGAACAACAATACATGCAGCAAGGTCGTTATGATGCTGATGTCAAAGTGGTCACAACAGCGAAGCCGAACAACCGTGTAGACCTTACTATTGAGTTTGTTGAAGGTAAGGCTGCAAAAGTCGTAGATATCAATATTATTGGTAATACAGTATTTAAAGAAAGCGAAATTGAACAAGCGTTTGCGGTAAAAGAGAGTGGTTGGACATCCATTATTTCACGTAATGACCGTTATGCACGTGAAAAGATGGCTGCAAGCTTAGAGTCTTTACGTGCACTTTATTTAAACAAAGGCTATATCAACTTTAATATCAATCACTCAAGCTTAAATTTAAGTGAAGATAAAAAGAATATTTTTGTTGAAGTTTCAGTGGATGAAGGCGAACAGTTTAAATTTGGCGAAACCAAATTTTTGGGCGATGCTTTATACACCCCAGCAGAACTGAAAGCTTTACAAATATATAAAGATGGCGATATCTATTCACAAGAAAAAGTGAATGCGGTTAAACAGTTGCTTCTACGTAAATACGGTAATGCGGGTTATTACTATGCAGAAGTGAACGTCGTGCCTCAGATCGATAAAGAAACTCATCTGGTGGATTTAAATTATTACGTGAATCCAGGTCAGCAAGTGACTGTGCGTCGTATTAACTTTACCGGCAACACGAAAACTGCGGATGAAGTATTACGTCGTGAAATGCGCCAAATGGAAGGTGCGCTGGCAAGTAATGAGAAAATTGATTTATCTAAAGTTCGTTTAGAGCGTACAGGCTTCTTTAAAACTGTAGATATCAAACCAGCACGTGTTCCGAACACAGCCGACCAAGTTGATTTAAACATTAATGTTGAAGAGCAGCACTCGGGTACCAGTACCTTGGCAGTTGGTTTCTCACAAAGTGGTGGTGTAACCTTCCAAGCGGGTTTAAGTCAAACCAATTTCATGGGTACAGGTAACTCGGTTGCAATTGATTTATCCCGCTCAGAAACGCAAGACTATTACAACCTAAGTGTGACGGATCCGTACTTTACGATTGATGGTGTACGTCGTGGTTATAACATGTACTACCGTAAAACCAAGTTGGATGAAGACTATAACGTCAATAACTATGTGACGGATAGTCTTGGTGGTGGTATCAATTTTGGTTATCCAATTGATGAAAACCAAAGCATTAGCGCGGGTTTAAACATCGACCAAACTGAAGTAACCACAGGTCCGTATGTATCTACTTATGTGCGTGATTACTTGTTGGCGCATGGCGGTAAGACAAAAAGTACATCGACTTATTGTATGGTGGATTTAGTTCCTGATTCGGAAGGCGTTTATGTTTGCCCAGATGGTCAGACATCTGCTCCTTATGGTTCTGAGTTTACCGGTGACTTCTTAACCTATAACTTAAACTTAGGATGGTCATATAACACCTTAAACCGTCCAGTGTTCCCAACATCGGGTATGTCGCATCGTATCAATGGTGAAATTGCCTTACCAGGCAGTGATGTTGAATATCAAAAGCTGACTTATGATGCTCAGGCTTACTTCCCGCTTGCGAAAGATTTTGTATTACGTGGCTATGGTAAGTTGGGTTATGGTAATGATTTACCATTCTATAAAAACTTCTATGCAGGTGGTTTTGGTTCGGTACGTGGTTATGATAACAGTACCTTAGGTCCGAAATACCCAGGCGTAACTTATAGTGAATCAAGATCTAAAGATAATGACTATGAGGAAGTGGGTGGTAACGCACTGATCCAATTTGGTACAGAATTGGCTTTGCCTTTGCCATTTAAAGGGGATTGGACGCGTCAGGTTCGCCCAGTTATCTTTGCTGAAGGCGCGCAAGTATTTGATACGCAGTGTGATGTTCCATCTGGTCAGTTATATATGACTGGAAGTAAAACTGATGTTGGTGTAGATGCGAAGCAATACTGTAAAGACAACTTCGGTTTTGAGCTTGATAACATGCGCTATAGCGTGGGTGTAGGCTTTACTTGGATTACGATGATTGGTCCATTGTCTCTTAGCTATGCATACCCATTGAATGATAAAGATGGCGATGAAACAAAGAACATTCAATTTGAAATCGGTCGTACCTTCTAAGGTCGACCTTTTCTCTACATGAAAGATATAAATATGAAAAAAATTCTTACAGCTTTAACACTTACAGCATTAACTTCTACAGTGGTGAATGCTGCTGGCTATGGTGTGGTGGATCTTGAGCGTGTTGTTGAAAATAGCACGTATTTAAAACAGCAAAATTCGAGTTTTCAACAAAAAATTCAACCGCAAAGCACCAAGCTTGATCAACTCAGTAAAGAGCTTCAAGACTTACAACAGCGTTTACAAACAGGTGATAAGCTGAGCGCTGCGGATAAGCAAAAAATGGTGACTCAGTACCAAACCAAAATGAATGAGTTCAATACTTTACAACAAACCATGCAAAGCAGTGTGCAAAGCTCTATTCAGCAAGTACGTACTGTATTTGATGGTCGTGTAAAGCAAGTTGCTGAACAATTGCGTAAAGAAAATCAATTAGATGTTGTTTTGAATAAAAACTCAGCACTTGCCTATGACGCTAAGTATGATTTAACTGATAAAATGATTCAAAAGGTTAACGCAATTAAGTAATCAATGAATCCTCAACAGTACCGCTTAGAAGATCTTGCTCGTTTAGTCCAAGGTGAGTGTGTAGGTCAAGCTGATTTAATCCTTAAGGGATTAGCAAGTCTAGATTCGGCAGAATCTAGACATCTTGCATTTGTAAATGGTGAAAAGTATTTAGAGCAAGCACTGCAGTCTAAAGCTGGTGCATTCATTGTTACAGCTGATCTGAAAGATCTCTTGGTTGAACATCAAAACTTTATTGTTGTTGCCAATCCTTATTTAGCCTTTGCGATTTTGACCCATGCTTTTGAGGTTAAACACACTGAGCAGGGCATTGAAAGCACTGCACAGATACATCCTTCTGCAATCATCTCAGATACTGCTTATATTGGTCATTATGTAGTCATTGGTGCAAATTGCGTTGTTGGCGATGACACGATTATCCATTCACATGTCAGCATACATGATGGGGTTGAAATTGGCCGCAGCGGTTTAATTGAATCGCATGTAAATTTGATGTCATGCAAAATTGGTGATCGTGTTCGTATTCATGCCAATACTGTGATTGGTAGTGAAGGTTTTGGTTTTGCCCCTTATCAAGGGAAATGGCATCGAATTGCTCAATTGGGTTCGGTCATCATCGGTAATGATGTACGGATTGGTTCAAATTGTAGTATTGATCGCGGTGCATTGGATGACACAATTTTGGAAGATGGTGTCATTATTGATAACCTTGTGCAAATCGCCCATAACGCTAAAATTGGTGCTAATTCGGCTTTTGCTGCCAATACTGCAATAGCCGGTAGTACAACCATTGGCAAAAATTGCATCGTAGGTGGTGGGTCTGCAATTGCAGGGCACTTAAATATTGTTGATAATGTTACGTTAACTGGAATGTCAATGGTCACAAATAATATTTCTGTGGCTGGAACGTATTCCTCAGGAATTGGGCTGTTTGAAAATCAAAAGTGGAAACGCACCGTTGTTCGTTTAAGACAATTAGCAGATGTGCCATTGACCCAATTGGTAAAAAAACTTGATCATATGCAGGCTCAAATTGAGTCCCTTGAATCAACAATTAAATTGCGTAAATAGAAATATGATGACTGAGTCGAATTCTACTAGTTTCACGAAACCTGAATTGCCAATGACGATTCAAACTATTCGTGAGTACTTACCACACCGCTATCCTTTTTTATTGGTCGATCGTGTTGTTGATGTGACTGAAAATGGAATTGTGGCGTATAAAAATGTGTCTATTAATGAAGAGTTTCTTCAAGGCCATTTCCCTAATTATCCAATTATGCCTGGTGTTTTGATTGTCGAAGCATTAGCGCAAGTTTCAGGTATTCTTGGTTTCATCATGAACAATGAGAAACCAAGTGAAGGTTCTTTGTTCTTGTTCGCAGGTGCAGAGAAAGTTCGCTTTAAAAAGCAAGTCGTTGCAGGCGACCAATTGGTGTTAAAATCAGAATTGGTCATGCAGAAACGTGGTATTTACAAATATAATTGTATTGCCACCGTTGACGGTGTAGTAGCAGCATCTGCGGAAATTATGGTTTCGCATCAGAAAATAGAGCAATCATGAGCAATAACGAATTTATTCACCCAACAGCAATCATCGATGCATCTGCCGTGATTGCAGCAGATGCAAAGATTGGACCGTATTGTATTATTGGTCCAAATGTCACTATTGGTGCAGGTACGCAGTTACATTCGCATGTGGTGGTCGGTGGTTATACGCGTATTGGAGAACAAAATGAAATTTTCCAATTCGCAAGCGTGGGTGAGGTCTGCCAAGATCTAAAATATGCAGGTGAAGAAACCTGGTTAGAAATTGGTGACCATAATAAAATTCGTGAACATTGTAGTTTACACCGGGGTACGGTTCAGGATCACGGTATAACCAAGATTGGTAGCCATAATTTATTGATGGTGAATACGCATATTGCGCACGACTGCGTGGTCGGTGATCATAATATTTTTGCAAACAATGTCGGCGTAGCTGGTCATGTTCATGTAGGTGACTATGTGATTGTCGGTGGTAACTCGGGTATACACCAATTCTGTAAGATTGATTCTTATAGCATGATTGGTGGCGCATCATTGATTGTAAAAGATGTCCCTGCTTATGTGATGGTTTCTGGTAATCCTGCACATGCTTTTGCGATGAATGTTGAAGGCATGCGTCGTAAAGGTTGGTCTAAAAATGTGATTCAAGGTTTACGTACTGCATTTAAACTGATCTATAAAGAAGGTTTAACGACAGAGCAGGCTTTAGAACGTATCCGTGCAGAAATTTTGCCTGAAGTTGCTGAAGCACAGTTGCTCATTGACTCGTTAGAACAGTCAGAGCGTGGCATTGTGCGTTAAGCTTATTCCAAAGATAAAAAAGACACTTCGCGTGTCTTTTTTTATATCTATAGGAAAATTATTTCTTAAAGAAAGAGGCTTCTTCAGACTTAGGATATTGCTTAAGGAGTTTGGCTTTGTATTGGTTGGCCTGAGTCGAGTTTTTATCCACTTCTTTTGCAATATTATAGAGTTGATAGACTGCTCGAGGCGCACGCGAAGAGTTTGGGTATTGGTTTGCCACAATCCCGTAGTTCTTTTTCGCTTCTGCATAGTTGGTAGGTTCAATCGCTAAATTAAATTCCGCTAACCAGAAATATGCATTGCTGATGTAAACACTGTTGGGGTTGTTTTTAATAAAATTTTGCATGGGTGCAATCGCTTTCTTCGCACCACCTTGCTTATAGGCATCCAATGCGACAGTATACGCGGCTTTTTCTAGCTCAGATGGCTCTGATGTGTTTTGCGTACTGACCACTACAGGTGCTTTGTTTACTGCGACCGTGGTTGTGCTACTGCTGGCGTTGGTGATTGTGGTGTTACTGGGAGGAGTATCCTGTTGGTTATCCTCCGTTGTATTGCTCGCTTCAGGGTCTACTTTTTGTTGAAGTAACTCTAAGCGTTGATCTAGGTCAGCGTAACGGTTTTCCAACTCATGTTTGAGTTGAGCGATCTCGTTGTCTTGCTCTTCAAGTTTACCGCGTAAGCTACGCAAATCATTTTCTAATTGTTGGTTCTTTTGCATGATTTGCCAATTAATATTGGTTGCTGTTGCACTCGCACCTGTGTCTACTGCGACGCTGGTTGGATTGACACTATTGTTCGTTGCTTGACTTAAGCCGCGAGATTCAATTGGAATATTGGCGAAAACAGGCGTTGTGCAAAGTAGGGTGAGGGCACATAGGCTATGCTTCTTTAGCATCATAAAATATCCGTGTTATAAGGCTTTGATGGGGAAAACATCAAACGAAATTCATTTACCCCATTAAAAACGGCAACGTTATGAATTGCAATAAGCTTTTACATTGTTGTCGTATATTTAGGTAAATGAATGTAGCCTAGTCGTTACCAATAATTGAGCGATTTTTCTTAAGTTTGTTTTATAAATAGTCAATTGAATGAAATGCTTATTGAAAAGTCGTTTATAGGCTTGCAACTTAGGGAAAAATCTCTATACTCTGTTCTTGCAATGGTAGCCCTGCCGGTTACTTCGCAATTGTACTCTACGAACCCCGCCAGGACCGGAAGGTAGCAACGGTAGTAGAAATATGATGTGCCGAAGTCTTGCTGGTAGGGTTGCCACCAGTTTTATAAATAAAAAGAATAAAAATGAAAGACTACTATGGCATTGATGCAGGTCTAGTTGTAAGTATTGAATCCTCTGAGAAAGTGAAAAGTATTCTGCTTTTTCTTCTATTTTTTGCAATTACCACTATTTTTATCTATTTCTCAATTCTATATTTTATTTCAAATGGTTTTTTAAATTATATTGCCATAGGCTTTGTTGTATCTTGTCTCTGTGTTTTATTCTGCATTTTTTATTTGTTGCTTGAAAGCATAAATACCGAAATTGTTTTTAATGAAGATCATCTTCTCTATCGTAAAGTTTTCACTGTTAAAAAAGTGCTCTATAGTGAAATAAAAGGCTATGAAATTTTATCTTTTAGAAAAAGAAGTCGTTTGCTACTGATTGATCAGCATCATCAAATCGTTAATATTAGTTCAGATTTTGAGTCATATAAAAGAATTTGTAATATGTTCATGGCACATTTTGAAGATATTGAGGTTGTTAATAAACGAGAGCAAGAACAAAATTTTATACAAGAACATACAAAAAATATTTCCAGTGAACAGCAACAAAAATATTTAAAATATGCATTAAGATTTAGAAAAATTTTAGATGTATTGACGGTTATTATTTTCTTTTTAGCCCCTATATTTGATTGGTCAGATCTTTTATTTCATGGTATGGCTTTGGTTTATCTATACCTTAGTTATCCAAAGCATCATAATTTTTATATTATTTATATGCAAAAGGCTAAAATCTCTACAGAAGTGCTGTCTTTTCTGATTATGCTTGTATGCAATTATTTATTTCTTAGGGGTATTATCCAGCATTACGATTTAGCTTTTTTATTTTATTCATTGATATGCATGAGCTTTCTATTATCTTCTCTATATATTGTATTTAAAAAGAAGTTTGCTCAGAAAATGAAGCGGCAAATGATCATGGTGATCGCACTTGCTATACCTGTTGTTGGTATTTATTCTGCGAGTTTGGTGCGTATTGTGAATAGCATAAATGATAATAGTATTTTAAGTTCTCAAGATGTGCAGGTCGTAAATAAGGAGAAGAGCGAGGGTGTTTGGAGAGTAGGCGCGCGTCGTCATTCGCTTTCGCATTATTATTTAGATGTACGAATGTCTGATGGTGCGGTACAGTGTGTCAAAGTGAGATCTGGTGACTACTATAATACAAATGTTGATGGTGGTTATAAGATGACACTACATAAAGGTAACTTAGGCATTACTTGGTCAGCTTATGAGCTGCAGTAAATTAGATTTTAGTATTTAAGGTTTAATAGCTGATAAGCTTGTTTACGTTTTCTTGATATAGCTAGATGACAGATCAATCATGTGTGGGCCAGTGCAGGTAAATAGCCGTTTAATCTTCAATTTTTCTCGAAATGGCTTTCATAATCGCGTCCATTTCAAAGCCACGGTACATTAAAAAACGGATTTGTTTGGCTTTTAGTTTTGGATCTGTTGCGACCTCAGTTCCATACTTTCTAACTTTGAGTTGATAGGCTTGTTCGACCCAATCCGTTTCTTTCAATTCTTCTAAAATTAAACCAGTGTCAATCTTTTTGGTTTTTAGCGCCATTTTAATGCGATTAGGACCTTTGCCTTTACGCTTTTGGCTCGATAGCATGATCTCAGCTACGCGTTGATCACTCTGATAGTTTTGTGCTGAAAGCTCTTCAACCAGTGTAATCACTTCTTCACGGTGCATCGCCCATGTAGCCAGTTTTTCAATCAATTCTGCTTTTGAATATTCCTTACGTGTTAATACAGCAAAGGCATAAGAGCGTAGACGGGAACCTGTTAAACCTGTGGGTTTGGGCTGATTCTCTTCATCAAAATCTAAAGCATCATCAGTTTCTTGTGTTACCTGCGTG
The DNA here is from genome assembly GCF_002018895.1 of Acinetobacter sp. MF4640. Classification (NCBI taxonomy): domain Bacteria; kingdom Pseudomonadati; phylum Pseudomonadota; class Gammaproteobacteria; order Moraxellales; family Moraxellaceae; genus Acinetobacter; species Acinetobacter sp. MF4640. Next base: position 28,287 of record NZ_MVOM01000008.1, read on the forward strand.
TGGCAGTATTGAGTAGCAGGGGATTCTTCCTCGCCAAATTGTTGTTTGAGAGCATCGTAGTCAAGGAGTTTGGGAAATTTTGAATTAGGCATAATTGGGTATGAAGTAGATCTGAATAAACAAAACGCCCCGTAGGGCGTTCTTAGTGTAAGCCTAAATGTCGTGTAATAACATTTAATCTTTTTCGATACTTTTAATTAAGCATCTAAAAAGTCTGGCTCTTCTTCATTCTCTTCTACAGGCGCAGCGTTTGCAGTCGTCAGTAGTTTTTCTCGAATGATTTTCTCAATGGTTTCAGCCAACTGAGGGTTTTCTTCAAGGTGACGGATCACATTGTTTTTACCTTGACCGATTTTGTCACCTTGGTATGAATACCAAGCACCTGCTTTTTGTACGATTTCTTGTTGAACAGCTAAGTCTACGAGTTCGCCCAAGTGGTTGACGCCTTTACCATATAAAATTTGGAAGAGCGCTTCACGGAATGGAGGTGCCATTTTGTTTTTGACAACTTTTACTTTGGTTTCAGAACCAACGATTTCATCGCCTTCTTTGACCTGACCTACGCGACGAATGTCTAAACGCACAGACGCATAGAATTTCAACGCATTACCACCAGTCGTGGTTTCAGGGCTACCAAACATTACACCAATTTTCATACGAATTTGGTTAATGAAAATCACCATACAGTTTGAGCGTTTTGCATTACCTGTAATTTTACGTAATGCTTGGCTCATTAAACGTGCTTGGAGACCCATGTGTGAGTCGCCCATTTCACCTTCAATTTCAGCACGTGGTGTCAATGCTGCAACAGAGTCGACAACGATGAGGTCAATAGCACCAGAGCGAACTAGCATGTCTGCAATTTCAAGTGCTTGTTCACCATGGTCCGGCTGAGAAACCAAGAGATTGTCAATATCTACGCCAAGTTTACGCGCATACTGTGGGTCTAAAGCGTGTTCTGCATCGATAAATGCACATGTACCACCTGCTTTTTGACATTCGGCAATCGCTTGTAAAGTCATGGTTGTTTTACCTGAAGATTCAGGACCATAAATCTCAACGATACGACCTTTCGGTAAGCCGCCAATGCCTAGAGCAATATCAAGTGTCAAAGAACCCGTTGATACCGCTTCAACAGCTTGTACGGTGTTATCGCCAAGACGCATTACTGTGTTTTTACCAAACTGCTTTTCAATTTGGCTTAGCGCAGCATTGAGCGCCTTGCTTTTATTATCATCCATCTTACAACCTCAAAACGATGTCACGGATATTTACTGAATATGCTCAGTATAGTGACAGATTTAGTCTGTATCTTCTATAAAAGTCAGATCGTGTGCGACACAATATGACGCATGTCATTCATCATCATTATAAGACCAATATTGGTCAAATTGTTGATCATTTTCTTGTCTAAACTTACTGATATCGCGTCGGTCTTTTTTACTTGGACGATGATCAGGTCGAGCTAGATTATGCAACTTTCTTTGGCTTGCAATCAATTCCCGTCGTGTAATACTGACTTCAGTTTCTTCATATAATTTTTGTGCAACAGGAGCGGGGCCACGCACGTCAGAGAGTTCTTTGATCACTACGGTTTTCTTGTCAATACCTTGTTGTATGGTGAGTTCCATTCCAACCCGAACTTCTCTCGACACTTTGACACGTTCGCCATTGTGGTGAACTTTGCCCCCCTCAATTGCATTTTTGGCAATGGAGCGCGTTTTAAAAAAGCGTGCTGCCCATAACCATTTGTCAATGCGCATGCCTACAGCATCTTCCGCTAAAGTGGATTTACGCATATCTGGCCGTGACCTCAGCTTGCTCTAAATAAGGAATTAAATCGGTGAGCTGATTTAAGATCGGATAAGGGCTGGATGTCTTGCTTTGACCTAGTGATGAGGGTTGAGCAATGGTAAATAGGCTTTGAATACCATAACTTTCAGCACCCTTTAGTACTTTTTCAGTGTCATCGATAAAGTAACACTGTGTGGCTGCAAAAGGATGGCGTTCATGGAGACGTTGCCAGAACTCAGTAAATTCCTTGGCGTGGCCGAGAGTTTCACTGCTAATAATGACATCAAAATATGAGGCCAGTTTCGTGTGTTCGAGTTTGAACTTGAGTCCCTCGCAGTCAGCATTAGTGGCAAGCCAGCAAGGGTAGCCGTTACTTTTTAAATAGTCGAGAAGTTCAAGACAGCCTTCACGTAGGCTAACTTTATGCTTAAATTCCTGCTGTAAGGCGAGTGTATCTACGCCGACTTTGGCTGTCCAAAAGCGTGTAGAATACCAATTGAGTGTGTGATTATGGGCTTGATAAAACTGAAACAGCGCTTGAGTACTTTGTTCTAAAGAGCACTGGTGTTGTTCAGCATAACGGATAGGAAGCTGATGATTCCAAATAAAATCATCATAGGCAAGATCCAGTAATGTACCGTCCATATCAAAAATGATAATTGGCTTTTCCACTCAAAAAATCTCCAATGTTTCAAAGTTCAGCAATCGCGATAGAAAACAGTTAACAACCGATTTAGCAGTTTTGCTTTATGCAAATATGGCGTAATTATAGCGTATAGCTGCATAAGATGACGGATTTGCATAGCCCATTGTCAAAAATTGAAGAATACGGGATCTCAATTTTTTAAGTAAGAGTATATAAGATGTGTTAATCGCACATTGATCCACAACAATATTGAACTTCAGCATAAGAAATGATTCACCTTATGGAGAAGGAAGAGTTTTTGTAAACATCCGATGAGAGCGCCTAGCGCTGTCATTATTATGGAAAATCTCCACTGTTGCTGCTGACCTAAATCAGCCATGGATTACAACGGACAGCATCATTGGTTTTGTCAGCTTTTCAGTACTACTTAGCTATTCGGCTCTCATGTCTATTTCATCAAATGTTCATTTTATATTGATACCATTAACACCACCTGAGGGTGGTTTTTATGTTTGAAGCTAAATTTAAACCACTTCAGCTGGTGGAGAAAGGTTGGCTGTATTTAGCGGATTAATGCGATAAACGTAAGTTTTCTGACAAAAATGAAAATAAAAAAAAGTGGTTTTGCTGGTTATTTACACAAGAATCGGTTAAAAAAGATGTGGCGAATGAGAATAAAATAGAGAGGAATGGATGAGTGAATTAAATTTAGATTTTTTAGATGAAACCTTGGATAAATATGAAGCAAAAGGTAAGAAAAAGGCCATTAAAAAAATCCGTATTGGTTATATGCTCTATGCAAAGTTTATGTCGAATAAAAAATTTGCAGAAAATGTAATGAGTTCATCTTTAGATCCAAATAAGCGGACTTATCGTAATATCAAGATTAAAATTACGCATGATGAATATGAGTTAACCTTTTTACGTAATGATGATTAAGTATTGAATTGTGTTAAAAAACCTTAAGGTTTCATTTATTTGAAATATTTGAGCTGTAGAGTGTGTGACATAAAGCAATGAAAATATAATGATTAGATGATGTTTGTGCAGTTAAGCCTGTTTATTTGGAGAGAGGTAAACAGGTTTTTTATTATAATAACTTTCTGGTCTGAGTGATTACAGACAAAAAGCCCGATTTGTTTTCATACTGATCGGGCTTTTATTTTTCTATTGAAATGAAAATAGTGAGAAAGATGATTTCTGACATCTTTTGATCATATTATTTATGGATAATCTTTTTTATTTTGAGTTGCTTCGATATGTCAATTGTTACTGCAAATGAACTAGACGATATTCTAAAAGAATTAATTTCCAAAAATAAAAAGCCTGAAAAGATTTTGATTGGTTATAAAGCATATAGCGAGCTTATGAATGACCGAAAGTTTTTGCATGAAGTCGCTAGTTCGGCTATGGATCCGAATAAAAGAAAGTATCAAAAGATTAAGATCAAAGTGACGCAGGATGAGTATCAATTAGAAGTGAAGTGTTCAGATAAAAATGAGTCGCTGTAAAGTAATTTAAAAAAACTGCAGGGATACCGCATTTTTTTAATTGATGTATTTGAAATACAGGTTTATACTATACTCGAAATTAAAGCGCTGTAGCTTTTCTTGTTTTATATCCCACGCTCCCATGCGTGGGATTTTTTTGCGCGATGATTTTTCCTAAAGTAATCACTTGGATGTATAAAGCTGAAAAGAAATTAAGAGTAAGCACAAATTAGAAACGGTCAGCTTGTGACTTTCTCTGGTCTCAATATTTAAGGTGTGGGTAAAGGTAAAGTCAGGTTGATTGGACTACTCAACCCAAAGTCAAAAGAAGAATTGGAATTGAGTGATATTTCCTGAGTGTCTTAGGCGTATAATATTTTTAAGGCAGTGTTGAAAAAAGTGTTCACGTGTTCTCACTTTGAGGTGACAGCATACCGTTGAATACAAGGCGATGAGAATGCTGCTATCCCAATAGATGAACTTCTCGATCTATAACTTAATGAATAAAAAGGCGGTCTCATGTTTAAGCCCACAACTGCACCTCAAGATGCACTGATATTGCAACTTGTACCGATTGTGACTCAAGCGTGCGAGATTTTGCGAGAGGAGTATCAAGCTTATGTTGCAGGTGGTGATTTTACAGTTGAACGAAAATCCGATCATTCACCTGTCACGCAAGCTGACTATCGTGTCAATCAATTTATTACCGATGCTTTAAACAAAGCCTTTCCTCATTTGCCTGTTCTTTCTGAAGAAGGGCAGCATGTGCATAGACAGCAGTGGCAGTCTTTTTGGATGCTTGATCCCTTAGATGGTACGAAAGAATTTTTGCATCAACGTCCAGAATTCACTATCAATCTCAGTCTTATCGAGGGTGCGCATACAACTTTTGCGGTGTTGGCTATTCCTTGTGAACAGCAAGTTTACTTCTGTCCACTACACGGTCAGCCGTTAAAATACAATATGGAAAAAGACGTATGGTCTGAATATGCTCCAGTTGAAAACCACAGTGCTGTTCAAGTCGGCTTAAGTCAAAGTAGTCAGAGTAAGCCGCAGTATCAAGTATATTTAGAGCAGTTGGAAAAACTTACGCCTATTCAAGAGTATCGCGCAGGGAGTGCATATAAGTTCTGCATGGTGTTAGAAGACCGAGTCGATATTTACCCGCGCTTTCACCCAACGAGTGAGTGGGATACCAGTGCTGGACAGTGTTTATTAGAGCGAATCGGTGGTGGTTTGGTTGATTTTCAGGGACGACCATTCGTATATAACCAAAGATTGAGTTTATTGAATGGCGGTTTTATTGCATATCGAAATAACGATATGAAAAAACTGGCATTACAAGCACTTGAACTAATGCCTTCGTCGGCTTGAGCTAAAAACTGAGCGTGCTATAGTGTTTTTTGAATTATTGAGTTGCTAGTGATTATGGCCTTAGAGTTACTCCCGCCTAGTATGTTGAAGGCAATCGATTTATTGCCAGATGCAAAAACGCCAGTGACGTTGTTTACACGTCATTCCATTCGTGAAGTTGTTACGGGTCAGGGGCTTGCAGGCTATGATTTACAGTTGACGCATCAAGGGCGCGATTTGGCACAGGCATGGGGTTCCTATCTGATCGATAATACGGATCGAGTGATACAACACTGTATTTCTAGCCCAATTCAACGTTGTATTGATACCGCTGCGCTAATGATTCAAGGGGCAGATGGACAAACCCTTGAGCCAAATACCCACCGTATTGAAATTATCGAACAAGGTTTATTGGTTGAGCCAGGCAGTTTTGTTTTGGATATTAAGCAAGCTGGGCCTTATTTTCAGCGTCAAGGTGCTCTAGGATTTATTAATAGCTTTGTTAATAATGCCTTACCCGGTATGAAGCATCCGATTCATGGCGTCGTAGATGTATTGGAGCTTATATATAACACGCATCCGAACAACCCTTATGGTTTGAGCCTTGCGGTCAGTCATGACACGATTTTAGCTGCGATTTTGGCGGTTATTTCAGGGCGCACGATTGTGACCAAAGAAGACTGGCCGAAAATGATGGAAGGTCTTTTTGTGTGGTTTGAGGGAGATGTGTTTTTGGAATCAAAATTGAAATGGATTTGGCGCGGAGAAATGAATGAACTGAATATTCATGAATTTCAAAATCTGTAAGTGATTTGTTTATTAATAAAAATCAGCTATAAATCTCGTTTCTTCATTTAGACAGTTGTTTGAACGAAAAAAGAATATACGAGATTTATAGATCGATCATTCGTCAACCTTATTAAATGCTATATCGCATCAGTTTAAATTTTTGCTTTGAGTCGATTGGGAAAATCGAGCAAGTCGATACTTAGGCCTTCATCATTTAAAGGCCATAATGATGTATTCACTGCTACGCTGTGCTGATGAATGCGATTGTATTTATCTGCAGCAATGAGTGTGGCAATCTCATGATTCGAAAGGGTATATGCATTGACAACATCGGCTGGATATTGAGTACGGTCATAAAACTCAGCTTCGCTTTCCCCTTGGTGTAGTGCAAAAATACGTTCAATTGCAGGCAAATAGACGCCATAGCCTAACCACGCATCAACGCCCTGAGAAGCCTGAATTTCTGCGGTTCCACGCATATTTGAGATGACTTTGGCGAGTATGTCTTTTTCACCTTTGGCATGAAAATACTCAATATATTGTTGTTCTGTCAGTTGGAATTTTTCAAGTGTTGGAAGAAATTTATTAATCATGCTATTCCCCAGTAGAACATTCTATGTGGTTTCATTATAAGAAAACAGAATACCATAATTTATTTATGGGATTTTAATTTTAATCATTTTGGATTTAAAAATTAAAATAAGTTACATGCTTACAAAGAAAATTAATTGAAATATATTTTTTTTATTGATTGATAAATATTGGCACTATATTGGTGCAAATTTAAATGTATAACTCATCATTATTTTTCATAAATTCAAGCCCTGTCACAGAACTTTTATTTTTCGGACATTAGTTTCAAGACCGATAAAAAATATGTCCTGAAGTGACAAATTATGTAAATTGAATATGTATAGAAAATAGTGTTAAATAATTAAGCTTTTGATTTATATAAATTATTAATGGTTTTTTAATTTTTTATTTGTGACTATTTTGGGGGGAAGATGTGAAAAGTGTGAATGAGTTCTTGTATTGCAAGCTAAGTCTTTGCGTTGTAACACTGATGTTAGCTGCGTGTGGTGGAGAAAGTGGAACCGAAAACTCTACAACGTCTGTAGTGAAAACCTATGCTGAACCTACACAGGATGTGGCTGATGGAAATACATTGGGTTATTTTGATTACGATGCAAACTCAAGAACACGTATGATACGAAATGACTTAACTGGTAACTTCGAAGCAATGCTGCAATTTGGTCAGAGTCATGTGGTTGATCCAAATGGTAATGAAAGTAAAAAAATGCCGCGTCTGACGATGGAAAAAGAAGCGCTATTGTTAGTTACGCCAACTGATAGCATGGGGAAAATTGATGGTCTGAGTGCAGACATCTATATGAATAACCAATGGTTAAGAACTATTGAATTGGCTGATCCAACACACATTCCTCAGTCTGATCAAACTAATACTGATGACCGTCCGCGTGTGCAATATAGTAAGCGCGCGTGGAGTGCTCGACTCAATTGGGATGAAATACGTCCAGGTTTGCGTATTCAGATCAAAGATTCTCTTGGACGTCAGGGGCAAATTGCGGAAGACAAAATTGATTTTGCCTCTCCGGGAGAGTTGGTCTTAAACAATATTCGTATCGGTATGTTAACGGCTCCTCCTGTTTCCAATGGTCACTATATGCTGAATGATCCTGTTCGGGCAGGTTCAGATTACTTTCAAACGATTCCAGCTGCTGAAATGACCGTTGCAAAATATGATGATATTCAGTTAGATCGCGTCATGATTGCAGACGGGACGATTTACGATACGGCAAGCACCAGCCAAGGCGGAGTTTATGAGGGTGACATGCGTGAAAACGTGGGTAAGTCGACATTTAGCGTAGGTATTAATCTAGCAAACTGGGGCATTACCAGTGCTTCGATGGCAAGTCAAAATCAGCCTCAATTAACCCAAACCGTAGTTGCACACCATAGCCGTGGAAAATATGCCAATGGCGAAAGTAATCATGGTTTAAGTGGTGGTAATGGCATGCTGACGTTGTATGATTCGGTTGGAAACGAGTTTAGTCATGAAATTGGACACCATTATGGACTGGGGCATTATCCTGGGCAGGCGGGTGATAACCAGTTTTGGACTTCACATCATGCAGATAGTGGTTGGGGTTATATTCCGTATCGCAATATGATGCGGGGTAATTTGATTTGGAATAATAAGGATTTATGGGCTTCTTCTACAGGAATTGCAAATTTTTTAGCTTTATATCCACATAGCCGAGATGCCATGTCTGGTGGTTATGCATCAAGCTCAGTTTCACGTTATACCCACTATACGGGTTACAGCACCTTCGAAAAAATTCAACCTCAATTTAATAAACTCTTAGTGTGGGACAAGACTTCACCGACGGGTTATAAAAAGTGGAATGCTAAGACTAGGCAAATGGAAGTGTTTCAAGAGAAGATGCCCAATTCTTCAGCACCTGTTTGGTATCAGTCTAATCAAAACTATCTACGCCCACGTGTTTTTGGTGAGCCTGTAGTGACCATTTTGGGTGGCTATGACCCTGTTGCAAAGGTTGGGCTACTCTATCCTGCGGCACGTTCAAACTGGGGCAATGTTTATGATTTACCCGCTGCAAATACTGCGTTAAATCAGGATGCATGTTGGTTAAATGTACAGTATCCAAATACAGTAACCAATATTGCACTGGCTCCGACACGATTAGGTAGTAATGCCAATAAATTACATGTCAATTTAGCGCTTGCAGATCACCCTCAAAAAGTTGATTTATATTGTAAGCAGGCCAATGCTGCTGCCAAATTATTATCGACGACAGTGATTCCCCAATATGTTACGGCTATTACGTCTGCAGTTAAGATTGGGAAAGCACAGGGTTATAAAGCCTTACGCGATGTAGAGTTGCCCCTACTTGAGCAAGGGCTACTGAATCAAGCGGCGAACAATATTATTGTTTTGTCACCAAACGGTTTAATGCTTTATCAGGCTTATAAGTCATATAAAAATGAGATGAGTTTAGCTGCACAGCAGGTACTTGAGCGTTATGAAGAGCAAGAAACTAGGTGGATGCGTTTAAATCGTTGGGTAAATGTTTATTATGATGATTTGGGCAAAGATGTACCTGCTGCGATTGATGCACTCAATGCTTTTATCAAACAGCTAGGTTTACAACAAGATGACCCACTTGCACAAAGTGGATTGTTGAAAAATAACAAGAATTGCTTGAAAACAGAGCTGGCATCTAACCAAAAAATGGATGTTTACATTAGTGGGCCGTCGGCTTGTACTGCTGATGATACCGAGCAGTGGGTTTATGACAGTTTAGGGCGTATCCACAGCAAAGCGGCTATGGGACAGTGTTTAACGGGGAATGGAGGAAGTGCGAAAGTCACCTTGACTGACTGTGTGGCGAATAATGCAGCACAAGTGTGGTCAATGGATGCCACGACGTCTGCTATTAAACAATCAGGACAGTGCTTAGATCTAAACTCGGGTAATTTGGTAAATAACCGTCAAATTGCAATTCGATATAGTTGCTCTGGAAATAATAATCAAAGATGGACAATGCTGAATCAAAATACAAGTATGATTTTGGCTGGGGCAACCTCAAAAAACATTGGTATTTTAGTGAAAAACTTGAAAACTCAATCTTTGAATTAAACCACTGCTCATCTGGCAAATGATTTAACATGAAATGAAAGGAGCTCCCTAAAAAGGGGGCTTTTTTTGTAAGTAGATGTTCTCGTGGGTGCCAGAGAGCACTTGCTAGATTTTATTTGAGTTTTAAGCTGTATTGTTAAGTCAGAGATGTATTGGAAAAGGTGTAGGCGTTAGAAGGTTCAAAAAATAGATACAAAAAAAGCCCTTTAAAAAGGGCTTTTTTTAATGCATAAATTAGTTAGCTAAAGCTTTAACTTGTGCATTTAAACGGCTCTTATGACGAGCAGCTTTGTTCTTATGGATGATGCCTTTATCAGCCATACGGTCGATTACTGGTACAGCAGTTTTGTATGCTTCAGAAGCAACTGCGTAATCACCAGCAGAGATAGCAGCTACTGTACGTTTGATGTAAGTACGAACCATAGAACGTAAGCTTGCGTTGTGTTTGCGTGCTTTAACGTTTTGACGAGCACGTTTTTTAGCTTGAGCAGAGTTTGCCACTCGTGCACTCCTTGAAATAGATTGGTCTGGGCGGGCTGAAATTCAAACTGAAAACCACATCAGAAGAACAATCACCAGCCCGTAAACAAGTGGCATATTTTGATTAATATACGCAGTGAAGTCAAGTCTTGACATGCTTTGACTATATTTAAGATACATAAAAATTCTAAAGAAAAGGTAAGATTAGCCATCTGCATGGGAGTTTGTATAAAAATGACACAAAATATAGAACAAGCCATTGTAATTGGAGCAACGGGTTTGGTGGGCTTAAACCTGATTCAACAATTACAACAACTGCCAAGTTGTAGCAAAATACTGGCTGTGGTCAGAAAGCATAATGTGCAGCTCGATCACTATGACAAAGTTCAGCAACTGGAGCTGGATGATTTTTTATTACTTAACCATGAAGATGTTCAGGGCTACAGTCATGCTTTTAGTTGTTTGGGGACGACTTTAAAGAAAGCTGGCTCAAAAGAGCAGTTTTATGCCATCGACTATGTGGTGAATGCACATTTTGCTGAGTTGTTTGTTTTGACCAAAACCCATTATGTGTTGATCAGTGCCTTGAGTGCGCAAGCCAATTCAAAAATTTTCTATAATCGCGTCAAAGGTGAGCTTGAAGAGACTATTCGAGGACTCGATTTATATAAGGTCAGTATTTTGCAGCCATCCTTACTGATCGGACAGCGTAATGAAGGTCGTATGTTGGAAGATATATTCCAAAAGGCTTATACCAAACTATCGCATTTTATACCAAAGCATTTTAAATATAAGCCAGTGACAGCAGAACAAGTGGCTCATACTATGGTCGAGGCTGCCCAAACGCAGACCGAGAAATTTGAAATATATGATAATTTACGCATACAAAAGACAAAATGAGGGGAAGTGTGGTGACGACAGCATTTGTGACATGCGATTTATTGGATGATCATCCTGAACTTGATTTACAAGTGGTCAGCCCATCAATGGATGGTAAGTTCTTTAAGAGCTATGGTGCGCGTAAAACCTTTGGTGGTCAGGTGGTTACGGTTAAATGCTTTGAAGATAACTCTCGGGTGAAAGAGCTGTTAGCAACAGATGGTACGGGTAAAGTATTGGTTGTGGATGGTGGCGCTTCGATGCGCTGTGCCTTGATGGGAGACTTAATTGCAGAGTCAGCAGTCAAAAATCACTGGAATGGTGTGGTGATTTATGGCTGTGTCCGTGATGTAGATGCGATTGCTGAACTGGATTTAGGGGTGCATGCTTTAGCCGCCATTCCACAAAAAAGTAATCGTAAGGGTGTAGGGGAAGTTGATATCAGCCTGCATTTTGGTGGTGTCACCATTCAATCAGGTCATTATCTCTATGCGGATAATAACGGTATTGTCATTGCAAAAGAAAAACTGGTCGATGCATAAGTAGCAACCAGACTCATAACAACATAAACAAAAGATATGGACGTGTAATATGGTGAAGCATCAAATTAAAGTGATTCAGGCTCTTTTTTCGGGGCTTGCGCAAGGTGGGCGTGGTGTAACTGGAACGCCGCATCCTAAACAACCTGAGCAACCTTTAAAGCTCTATGAGTTTGAAGGCTCGCCATATTGTCGTCGTGTGCGTGAAGTACTGACTTTGTTGAACTTGGATTATGAAGTGTATCCATGTCCTAAGGGTGGAACTAAATATCGTCCTTTGGTGAAACAGTTGGGTGGAAAAACCCAATTTCCTTTTTTACTCGATGAGAACACTGACACCAAGTTGTACGAATCTGAAGATATTATTCACTACTTGTTTGAACAGTATGGACGCAGTGGTAAAACACCGAAAAAGTATGCACATTATCCCAAAACACCTTATGTTGCTTATGTCGGGACATTGGTAAATGGTGCGAGTGGGGTGTGGATCAACAAGAGTATTAAAGATCGCGTAGCGCCAGAACAGCTGTTACAACTTTGGGGATTTGAAGCCAGTCCTTATACTCGGATTGTCCGTGGTTTACTGACCGAGTTGGAGCTCCCTTTTAAGTTTCATAATGTGCCTAAAGAACGTTGGCAAGATCAAGGCCCAGCAGTACTGCGTTTAAAGCCGGGCAAATATGTACCTTTGGCAGGTGGAAAGCGTGAGCAAGTCATGCAGGTGATGGGGCGTGATATTCAAGTGCCATATTTGGTTGATCCGAACACTGAAACAGCTTTGTTTGAGTCGGCGGATATTGTTGCTTATCTCAAGCAGACCTATGCAGCATAAGAAAAAGGCATCTCTTAGAGATGCCTTTTTTAATTCCTAAGTATTGATGTTTTATCGGGTTGATCTGATTTTTGTCATTACAATGGAATGATTAATTGTATTTATCTTCAGATGTTATAAAAATATTCATCATTTGGCTTGATAGTGCGACACACATTTAAACGTCTGTAGCCTTGAGGAAACGTGTAATTTCTTGGGAAAATTTGCGCGGTTCACTCAATAAAGGTGTATGCCCAGATTTTTTAAAGATCACCGTTTTGGCATGCGGTACGCTTGAGGCAATCAGCTTTTGTCCTTGAGCAGGATAAAGTTTTGAATCTTCACCAATAAAAAATGTAGCTGGTCGGTCAATCTGACTGAGCGCACTGCGATAGTCTTCTTGATGGTCAAGATAATTTTGAATATACCAAGCCATATAGTCTAAACGCTGGATTGGGAGCATGAACTTTTGCAAGTATGGCTGTTGAAATGCTTTTTGAAATAAGGCCGCAGTTCGAGATGGTGTGGCTTGCAGTTGAATAAAAGCCAACCATTGCTTGACCAGTTCTGTACGCATGGACGCTGTTAAGTCTGAGACTAAACGGTACTGTGCATTTTGGGCCAATAGGTCTGCAATGTTTTGTAGGATGATTTTGAAGTCAGCATGCTTTTCAGCAAATAAACCATGTGGCCAGTCTGCATCAACGCTAATCTTGGGGGTTTGGTCAATGTGTAAATAGCTGCGGATATGGTTTTGAAAGCGACCATACTGCATGCCATGCATGGCTGTCGTGGCGCCCATAGAATAGGCAATCACATGGAATGCTGTATCAGCATATCGATTTAGAAAGCAGTTTAAATCTTGCCAGTGGCTGGAAATCGCATCCAGTGTGGGAATTTTACACTGTGCTGAACCACCAAAACCCCGCCAGTCAGGAATGTAAAAGCGGTACTTTTTACGGTGTTGATATAAAAATGGCAGCCATTGCCAACTTTGCATCCCTAAGCCAGATAAAACCAGTACAGGTGTGCCTTGTCCAAATTCTCGAACATAGAGTTTTTCGCCATCTGGCATTAAATAATGTGGCATGGTCAATCCTTTGCGTTGTTTATTATTTTTCGAAGTTTCTAAGAGCTGGAATCATGGTCTCTAGCCACTCAATCCAACCACTTTCTAAATTAATTCCAAGTTGTAAAATCATTTTATGGATGTATAAGGTGCGATCATTTTCTTCAGCATGACCAAAGTCTTTGGCAAAAATGCTTTGGTAAATTTGTAGTTTTTCTTTGTGTAGTATGAGATGTCGTTCAAGTTCAGGCAAAACCGTGTTGCCGCCAAGTTGAGCTTCAACACGCAGTCTCACCATCAGTTCTTCACGGAGCTGGGCAGGTGAGCTTTGTTTTACCAGCCAGTCGGCAAGTTCTGTACGTCCGAGCTGTTCTGCCTGATAGGTTTTTTTACGCGAGGTTGCACCATCATCTTCTATCGTTGAAATCCAGCCTTTGCTTTGCATAGCGCTGAGTTCTCTATATATCTGTTGATGTGTTGCATTCCAAAAGAAGCCCATTGAACGGTCAAAACGACGCGCTAACTCAATACCTGTGCTTGGTTTTTCAATCAAACTGGTCAATAAAACATGAGCTAATGACATTTCGGTAATATTTCGCAAATAAAATGGACGTAGAGTTATTATGCAACATGTTGCATAAAAAACAAATCTCGATTATAAAGATAAACATTATGCAACTTGTTGCATTAAATAATTTGATCTAACCTTGTATTTAAAATACCAGCCAGCGAAAGCACGCCAAGGAGTACACATGTCTAATTATCCGCATTTACTTGCGCCTTTAGATTTAGGCTTTACCACATTAAAAAACCGCGTATTGATGGGATCTATGCACGTTGGACTTGAAGAAGTTGAAGGTGGTTATGATCGCATGGCGGCATTTTATGCAGAGCGTGCCGCTGGCGGTGTAGGGCTAATCGTAACAGGTGGTATTTCACCGAATGATCATGGTGTGACTTTTCACGGTGGTTCTAAGTTAGATACTTTAGAAGAAGCGGAAAAGCATAAAGTCATTACACAAGCCGTACATAATGCGGGTGGTAAAATTGCATTACAGATTTTACATACAGGGCGTTATTCTTATCAGGCTGAAAACGTTGCACCTTCTGCAATTCAAGCACCGATTAACCCTGTAAAACCCCACGCTCTTACTTCTGCTGAAGTGAATCAGACTATTGCGGACTTTGTGAATTGTGCAAAATTGTCACAAGTTGCTGGCTATGATGGTGTTGAAATCATGGGTTCAGAAGGCTACTTAATCAATGAATTTATCGCCGCACGTACCAACCATCGTGATGATGAATGGGGCGGAAGCTATGAAAACCGTATTCGTTTTCCGATTGAAATCGTAAAACGCACTCGTGCAGAAGTGGGTGAAAACTTTATTATTATTTATCGTCTTTCAATGTTGGATTTGGTTGAAGGTGGTTCGACTTTAGAAGAAGTAATTCAGCTTGCTAAAGAAATCGAAAAAGCGGGCGCAACGATTATTAATACAGGGATTGGTTGGCATGAAGCACGTATTCCGACCATTGCAACTAAAGTGCCACGTGCTGCATTTACATGGGTAACTGAAAAATTAAAAGGCATTGTCAAGGTGCCATTGATTACGTCAAACCGTATCAATACTCCTGAAATGGCTGAGCATGTATTGGCGTCAGGTCACGCAGATATGATTTCTATGGCACGACCAATGCTTGCAGATGCTGAGTTTGTACTCAAAGCAGAGCAGGGTCGTAGTGATGAAATCAATACCTGTATCGGCTGTAACCAAGCATGTTTAGATCATATTTTTTCGATGAAAATTGCAACATGTTTAGTCAACCCGCGTGCATGCTATGAAACTGAACTGATTTTTAAAGAAAGTGCAGAAAAGAAAAATATTGCAGTGATTGGGGCTGGCCCTGCGGGTTTAAGCTTTGCTACTTATGCTGCTGAGCGTGGGCATCAAGTAACAGTGTTTGATGCAGCCAATCAAATTGGTGGTCAGTTTAATATTGCGAAGACTATTCCCGGTAAAGAAGAGTTTTACGAAACACTGCGTTATTTCAAACGTAAAATTGAATTACAACCGAATATTAAATTGGTGCTGAACCATACTGCAAGCTATGAAGAATTAAGCCAGTCTGAGTTTGATGATATTGTGGTTGCAACGGGTGTGACTCCACGTGAGTTGACTATAGACGGGATTGATCACCCGAAAGTGTTGAGCTATATCGAAGTTCTACGTGAGCGTAAGCCTGTCGGTAAAAAAGTCGCGATTATTGGTGCGGGTGGTATTGGTTTCGATACAGCAGAATACTTAAGCCATGAAGGTGAAAGCGGTAGTTTAAACCCACAAAAATTCTATGATGAGTGGGGAATTGATACCAGCTATGCACATGTCGGTGGCTTAAAACAGCCAGTCTTGGAGCAGTCAGATCGTGAAATTTACCTTCTACAGCGTAAAGCGAAGGCAGTCGGTGCAAGCTTAGGTAAAACCACGGGTTGGATTCACCGCACAGGGTTAAAACATCGCGATGTAAAAATGATTGCAGGCGCAAGCTACGACAAAATTGATGATCAAGGACTACACATTACCGTCAATGATCAGCCAATAGTGTTAGAAGTGGATAATGTGATTATTTGCGCAGGCCAAGAATCTTACACAGCCATGTATGATCAGTTAAAAGCAGATGGTAAGAATGTGCATTTAATTGGTGGTGCAAAAGAAGCGGGTGAGTTAGATGCAAAGCGTGCAATTCGTCAAGGTGCTGAATTGGCTGCAACTATTTAAAACATCATCATTTTTAAATCAGTTGAATAAATTGTAAAGAGGTCCCTCTCCTTTAAGGAGGGGGGATGAGAGGTGTTGTCAAAAATATGAGTATTTTTTCTCATCTCTGCCTTTTCTAGAGGGACAAACTGTCTTCATTTAATCTATTAAAGTCATTCAAATTCATAAGGATAGAATAATGAGCATAGCAATAACAAAACAAGCACTGCAACGTTGGCATGAGATGATCAGCAACCGTGATATGAGTACTTTGAGTGAACTCTTGGCCGAAGACGTAGTGTTTCGCTCTCCTGTGGCGTTTAATCCTTATCCGGGTAAGCAAGTGGTTTTTTTTATTTTAAGTAATGTGATTCAGGTTTTTGAAAACTTTACTTACCATCGTGAGTTTTTTACAGAAGATGGTTTAAGTGTTGTCCTTGAGTTTTCTGCCAATGTCGGCGAAAAGAAACTCAAAGGGATTGACATGATTCGTTTTAATGAGCAAGGTCAAATTGTAGATTTTGAAGTGATGATCCGTCCTAAATCTGGGCTAGAGGCCTTAGCTGTACAAATGGGACAGCGAATGGCAGCTTTTGCACCTCAAGCTGGATGATAAACGTGTGACTTGTTATTTATAGTTAGGCACGAAAATTGATGCATCACCAAGAAAGATAGGAAAAAGAAGGTACTGATATGAATGCTGTGTTCAGTTTGCTAAACCAATTAAGCCAAACGGCGTGGGATCGAGTGACTGGTGCGGAACAACCGAAGCTCTATATTAACCCACAAGGGCAAATTCAAGAGACTGTTGGGGCGCTTACACAGCTTCAAGAAAAGTATCGACCAACGCCGTGGTTATCCAACACGCATGCCCATCTTTTGTATTTTGATGTGATTCGCAAGCGTCAGATTCAATTGGAATACGATCATTTTGATCAGTTAGAGATGCAAGATGGTGGGGTCACTGGCATTATGTGGTTCGGTTATGACTTGCCTGAAGTGACGCCAACGGTTGTGGTTATGCATACGATTACGGGCTCTCCTGAAAGTATGCGTGAAGTGGTGCGTGACTTAAATCGTTATACAGGTTGGCGCGTTGCACTGTGCTTACGCCGTGGACATGCAGACCTTCCAATGCCTGTACCCAAAATGAATCTTTTCGGTTCAACCGATGATTTACGTGAGCAAATTGCCTTTATTCAAAGCACATTTCCAAGTTCAACGTTGTATGCGGTAGGCTCTTCTGCAGGAACGGGGCTTTTGGTGCGTTACTTAGGCGAAGAAGGGAGTCAAACCCCTTTTAAGGCGGCCTTTGCCCTGTGTCCGGGCTATAACACTGAGTTGGGTTTTGTAAATGTGCATCCCTTTTACAGTAAGGTCATGACTAAAAAGCTGTTTAAGAAATTTATTTTTCCCTACCAGCAAACGTGGCAACAAACAGCGTCTGTGTCGCAAGTCTTAATGACCAAAACCTTGGCTGAGTTTGAGTCGAGTTATTATGAAATGGCGGGTTTTGTGGACTATGACAGTTATAACCAAGCTACAAATCCAATTTATGTATTTGAAAATGTCACCATTCCATTGCTGATTTTAAATGCAGAGGATGATCCTGTCTGTCACATTAAAAATTTTGAACCGTATAAAGACATGATCCGTCAAATGCCGAATATTGCCGTTGTGACCACCAAAAAAGGTAGCCATTGTGGCTTCTATGAAGGGGCACTCAATACAGAGTCTTGGGCAACCAAGCTGATTGCGGACTTTTTGAAACTGGAACAACAAAAACACTAAGTATAAAAAAGACCTACAGTTGTGTAGGTCTTTTTTTGATTGGTTCAGCAGTGTAAAGGCTTAAACGGCTTCACAGGCTTTCTTGCTGAGACCGAACTTCATCTGCAGTAAGACCAAGATCAAGGCCATAAAGCTGAGTGCGGCACCTGCATATGAAACCGCTGCATAGCTGAGTTGCATACTCAGTACCGTTGCACCTGCAAAGGCACCTAAGGCATTGCCTAAGTTAAACGCGCCAATGTTAACTGAAGAGGCGAGACCAGGCGCATTTGCAGTGGAGGTACTACCGCAAATGCTGCTGCACCCCAAATCACTAAGCCAATCGCTGCCCCAACGGTTGTTTGCGCTAATACTGGGAAAACAAGCATCATCACCATCAAAAGTACAAGGAAGCTTATCAGGGTTTTCTCTAGGGATAGATCGGCAAACTTTCCACCCAAATGATTACCAATGGAGAAACCGATCCCGATTAAAACCAACATTAAGGTGATGGTTTGCGGTGATGCCTGCATAAATACGTGTAGGCTCGGAGCAATGTAGGTATATAACGCAAACATGGCGCCCGCGCTCATGACTGTGGTTAATAAAGCAAGGACGACAGGCGCCCGTGTTAAAACACGCAATTCTTTTGCTCCATTCGGTTTAACCACGTCGTGATCTTGCGGGAGTGCTTTCCATAGTGCCAACATGGTCATGATGCCTAAGATTGAAATAGCAGCAAAGGCCATGCGCCAACTGGTATTTTGACTGAGCCACGTCGCAAGTGGCACACCGCCAATATTGGCAATGGTGAGACCCATAAACATCATGGCGACCGCACTGGCTTGTTTATCTTTAGGCACAACACTAGCTGCCACCACCGAACCTAAGCCAAAGAATGCACCATGGTTTAAACTGGTAATTAAACGTGCACCCATTAAGCTCATATAATCAGGTGCAACGGTCGCCAACACATTCCCAATCGTGAAAATAGCCATCAATAGGATTAAAGCTGTTTTCTTAGGAAAGCGTGCCAGCCATAAGGTCATGAGCGGAGCCCCAATCATGACACCTACTGCATAGGCACTAATCAGCAGTCCGGCTTGTGGAATTGAAACGGACAAATCGTTGGCAATTTCAGGCAAAAAGCCCATGGGTGAAAACTCGGTGGTTCCAATGGCAAAAGCACCCACTGCAAGTGCCAAAAGTGGAAAATTAATTTTCATAGCGATGCTCAATCCCAAATAGGAGCCAATCCCTCAGGATTAACTTCACGTTGATTTCGGTCTAATTGCGTAATTGCCATCATTTCTTCAGTCGACAGTTGAATCTCTTGTGCCTTTAAGTTGGACATCAAGTGTTCACGTTTGGTTGAAGATGGTATGACTGCAAAACCACGTTGTAATGCCCAAGCTAGGCTAATTTGTGCAGTCGATACCTGATGTTGCTGCGCGATGTGCATTAAAACAGGATCATTCAAAACCTTACCGTAAGCCAGTGTCATATATGAAGTGACATCAATGTTTTGAGCTTGGAGGAAATTAACTAACTTATGGTTTTGTAGGTAAGGACTGAGTTCAATTTGGTTAGTCGCGATGTTTTCTAGCCCAATACTCTCAATCGCCTGTTGAGTCAGCTCAATATTGAAGTTAGAAATACCAATGTGTTCGGTCAAACCTTGTTGTTTCGCTTCCAATAAGTTCTGCATGAGTTCTGTAATGTTTACACCTGTACTTGGGGCAGGCCAGTGGATCAAGGTTAGATTCACTGCATCGGTTTTTAGTTTATGCAAACTTTCTTTTAAGCTTGGAATCAATTTTTCTGCTGAGTAATTTTCCGTCCAGATTTTTGTGGTGAGAAAAAGATCGTGACGATTGATACCACTGAGTTCAATGGCTTGACCAACTTCGGCTTCATTACCATAGATTTGAGCAGTATCGACCGCACGATAACCGACTTCTAGTGCAGTTTTCACAGACTCAATGACAGTGTCACCTGTTAAACGGAAAGTACCTAGGCCGAATTGAGGAACGATATTCATTTTTTACTCGATAACTTGTTTCATGGAATGAGGCTATTTTGTAGAAAAAAGACTTGCTTAAAAACTGGGTAATTTGCAAAATATTATTGACTATTAATCAATAATTACACATGAAATCAACCATAGAAGAATTAACGGCTTTTGTGAGCATTGTTGATAGTGGCTCTATCGTCAAAGCTGCGCAGCAATTGGATCAAACCACATCGGGTGTCAGCCGAGCCTTGCAACGTCTAGAGTCAAAGTTGAATGTGACTTTGCTAGAGCGAACGACACGGAAGCTCAAGTTGACCTATGAAGGGCAGCAGTTTTTGGCAAAGGCACGTAAAATTTTACTCGATCTGACCGAAGCTGAAGAAAGTCTGCAAAATAATGATGCTGAGTCATCTGGTTTAATTCGGATTGATTCAGCAACGCCTTTTGTGCTGCATGTGATAGTGCCGCTGATTGAAGAGTTTATGCAGCGCTATCCAAAAATTGATATAGAAATTACCAATCACGATCAGGTTATAGACTTACTTGAACATAAAACCGATGTCGCGATTCGGTTTGGTGAGTTGGCGGATTCAAGCTTACATGCCAAGCTGCTTTGCAAAAGTCGTTTATATATTGTGGCAAGTCCGATTTATGCACAAAAACATGGTCTACCTAAAAATGCAGCAGAATTAAGCTCACATACTTTGCTTGGTTTTAGTCAGCCTGCACATTTAAATACGTGGCCTATTCAGTTGGAGGATGAACCTTTAACTATTCAGGCCAAAATTAAATGCTCAAATGGTGAAACGGTTCGTCAGTTGGCATTGCAAGGGGCAGGGATTGCGTGTTTGTCACGTTTTATGGTCGAGCAAGATATTCAAGATGGGCGGTTTATTGCTTTGTTGGAAGACCAAATTCAGATCAAAGAGCAGAAAATACATGCAGTCTACTATCAACAGAACTATGTGCCAAAGCGTATTCGTTTATTTATTGATTTTCTTGTAGAAAAATTAAAAGACTACTTATAAATCAGCAATAAAAAACCCGATATCAATCGGGTTTTTTTAATCATCTAAATAGTGATAATTAGTTTTCTAAAGCTGGTGTCGCTGCTGCAATGGCTGCTGCAACGGCATCGTCTTCAGTTTGTGCATTTGGGTTTGTATTACTTGGACGTGCTTGCGTTGGTTTTTCTTCAGCTTTTGGTGCTTCTGCTTTAGGTGCAGGCTGAGCTGCTGGAGCAGGTGCTGGCGTTTCACGACGGATCTCGGTAGTTGTATTCGGTGTTTCTTCGCGAATCACTTCAACTTGCGCTGGAATCTCCGGCTCAGACGCTGCTAAAGGTTGCAGTTCAACAGTTTGTTGTTGCTCTGTAGTAACGACTTCAACTTGTTCTTGTTCATCTTCTTTAGGCGCTTCTTTCTTTACACATGCTGTTAATAGTAAGCCTGCTGCAATGGCACCACAAATTAAAAGTTTTTTATTCATAATTACATAAAATCGAGTGTTTGAAGGATCGCGCCATTATAACAGCAAAATGCAAGATGAAAATCCTATGAACTTAGCTTAATTTTATCTGCCAAATGCTGATAGAATATCCAATTGTTTATTGTTCTATGAATTGATGCGGATTGACTTTGCTTTATTGGTACAAGGTAAAGTAAAATTGCGCAACATTGCAGGCCGAATTAGGCTCGATTGTACGAGAAACCCAATGACCCATTTTATTTTCGTGACTGGTGGTGTAGTTTCATCACTAGGTAAAGGTATTTCAGCTGCTTCAGTTGCTGCGCTTTTAGAAGCCCGTGGATTAAAAGTAACCATGGTAAAAATGGATCCATACATTAATGTCGATCCAGGGACTATGAGCCCGTTCCAACATGGTGAAGTTTTTGTCACAGAGGATGGTGCAGAAACCGATTTAGACTTGGGTTATTACGAACGTTTCTTGCGTCGTGCGAAAATGACCAAGTTAAATAACTTTACTTCTGGTCGCGTATACCAAGACGTTTTAAATAAAGAACGCCGTGGTGACTACCTTGGTGGAACTGTTCAAGTTATTCCACATATTACAGACAACATCAAAGAACGTGTACTTCGCGCAGGCGAAGGTTATGACGTTGCGATTGTTGAAATTGGCGGTACAGTAGGTGACATCGAATCTCTCCCATTCATGGAATCTGTACGTCAACTTATGGTTGAACTAGGTCATAAGCGCACTATGCTTATGCACTTAACTTTGCTTCCATATATCAAATCTGCGGCAGAGTTGAAAACTAAACCAACTCAGCACTCGGTAAAAGAATTGTTATCGATTGGTATTCAGCCTGACATTTTAATTTGTCGTACTGAATATGATGTTGATGCAGACACGACCCGTAAAATTGCCTTGTTCACAAACGTTGAAGCACGTGCAGTTGTGGTGTGTAAAGATGCGCGCAGCATTTACCAAATTCCGCGTACATTCTATGAGCAAAATGTTGACGACTTAATCTGTGAACGTTTTGGTTTCAATGACTTGCCTGAAGCTGATTTAACAGATTGGGACAATGTTGTAGAGGCGCTACTAAACCCTGAATACACGGTTCGTGTTGCAATGGTTGGTAAGTATGTTGAACTTCCAGATGCGTATAAGTCTGTGAATGAAGCGCTTTTACATGCGGGTATTCAGAATCGCGTTAAAGTTCAAATTGACTATGTCAATGCTGAAGAACTTGAAAGCCAAGATGTCAATGAAGTATTGAAAGATATGGATGCAATCTTGGTACCGGGTGGTTTTGGTGAACGTGGTACTGAAGGGAAAATGCAAGCGATTAAATTCGCACGTGAAAACGGTGTTCCATTCTTGGGTATCTGTTTAGGTATGCAGTTGGCTGTGATCGAATATGCACGTAATGTCGTGGGTATTAGTGACGCGAGTTCGACTGAATTCAACCGTTCGACTAAATCTCCATTGATTGGTCTAATCACTGAATGGTTAGATGAGCGCGGTGAGGTTCAACAGCGTAATGTTGACTCTGATCTTGGTGGTACGATGCGTTTGGGCGCCCAAAAATCAGAATTGGTTGAAGGCACTAAAACACGTGAAGTGTATGGTTCAGCAGATATTATTGAACGTCACCGTCACCGTTATGAGATGAATAACCGTTTTATTCCAGCGCTTGAAGAAGTTGGCATGAAAATTTCTGGCTATTCACCTGTACAGCACCTAGTAGAAACAGTTGAAATTCCTCAACATCCTTGGTTTATTGCTGTACAATTCCACCCGGAATTTACAAGTTCACCACGTGATGGACACCCATTATTTGCTAGTTTTATTGATGCTGCGAAAGCACAGTACAAAAAAGCGAAGTAATTTGGGTTAAGCAATAAACTAGGAAGTTTAAATGTCACAATTAAAACCACAAGAAATTGTACGTTTAGGCGATATACAAATGGCAAACCACTTGCCATTTGTACTATTCGGCGGCATGAACGTACTTGAGTCTAAAGATTTGGCTTTTGAAATTGCAGAGACTTATGTTGATATCTGCAAGCGTTTGGAGATTCCTTACGTATTTAAAGCCAGTTTTGATAAGGCCAACCGTTCAAGCTTGAACTCGTTTCGAGGGCCAGGCCTAGAAAAAGGGATTGAGTGGTTAGCTGACATTAAAAAACATTTCAATGTACCCATCATTACTGATGTACATGAACCTTACCAAGCTGCACCTGTAGCGGAAGTTGCAGATATTATTCAACTTCCTGCTTTCCTAAGTCGTCAGACTGACTTGGTTGAAGCGATGGCCAAAACGGATGCCATCATTAACATTAAAAAAGCACAATTCCTTGCACCACATGAAATGCGCCATATTTTGCATAAGTGTTTAGAGGCCGGGAATGACAAGCTCATTATTTGTGAACGTGGTTCGGCATTTGGTTACAACAATTTGGTTGTAGACATGTTGGGTTTCGACATCATGAAAGAAATGAATGTCCCTGTGTTCTTTGATGTGACCCATGCGCTTCAAACTCCGGGTGGTCGTGCAGATTCTGCGGGCGGTCGCCGTGCGCAAATCACGACACTTGCTCGCGCGGGAATGGCAACAGGTCTAGCAGGTTTATTCTTGGAAGCGCATCCAGACCCAGAAAAAGCCAAGTGTGATGGACCATGCGCATTGCGTATGTCTCAACTTGAGCCTTTCTTGGCACAGCTAAAAGAATTGGACACCTTGGTTAAAGGTTTTAAAAAGCTAGATACACACTAAATTATAAACTCATTGATGCCATCTAAAGCATCTCGTTATTAATCAACTGAGGAATTGTTCATGAGCCAAATCGTTGACATCCGTGCACGTGAAATTTTGGACTCTCGTGGTAACCCAACCATCGAAGCAGACGTAATCTTAGCATCTGGCGTAGTTGGCCGTGCATGTGCACCATCTGGTGCTTCAACTGGTTCTCGTGAAGCTTTAGAACTTCGTGATGGCGACAAAGCACGCTATTTGGGTAAAGGTGTTAAAACTGCGGTTAACAACGTAAACACGATTATCCGTGATGCTTTAGTGGGCAAATCAGTATTTGAACAAAAAGACATCGATAACACGATGATCGAACTTGATGGTACTGAAAACAAAGAAAAATTGGGTGCGAATGCAACTTTAGCGGTATCACTAGCTGCTGCACGTGCTGCTGCTGATGAAAAGAAAATTCCTCTTTTCCAATACATTGCAGACTTACGTGGTCAAACTATTTTAACTATGCCTGTACCAATGATGAACATCATCAATGGTGGTTCGCATGCAGACAACAATGTGGATATTCAAGAGTTCATGATAGAGCCTGTAGGCTTCACGTCATTCTCTGAAGCATTACGTGCAGGCGCTGAAATCTTCCATTCTCTAAAATCAGTTTTAAACAAAAAAGGTTTAAATACTGCTGTAGGCGATGAAGGTGGTTTTGCACCGAACTTACGTTCAAACGAAGAAGCAATCACGGTTATTCTTGAAGCGATTGGTCAAACTGGCTACAAAGCGGGTTCTGATATTATGCTTGCTCTTGACTGTGCATCTTCAGAATTCTACAAAAATGGTCAATACATTCTTGCTGGTGAAGGTAATAAAGCATTTACAAGCAACCAGTTCTCTGACTATTTAGCAGGTCTTGTAAACCAATATCCAATTATCTCGATTGAAGACGGTTTAGATGAGTCGGATTGGGAAGGTTGGTCTTACTTGACATCTATCCTTGGCGACAAAATCCAATTGGTAGGTGATGACTTATTCGTTACAAACCCGAAAATCCTTCAACGTGGTATTAATGAGAAAGTAGGTAACTCTATCTTAATCAAGTACAACCAAATTGGTACGTTGACTGAAACTCTAGATGCAATCTATCTTGCGAAAGAAAATGGTTATTCTACAGTAATTTCACACCGTTCTGGCGAAACTGAAGATTCAACGATTGCGGATCTTGCGGTAGGTACTGCTGCTGGTCAAATTAAGACCGGTTCACTGTGCCGTTCTGACCGCGTAGCGAAATACAACCAATTGCTTCGTATTGAAGAATTGACAAATGCTGCTTACCGCGGTAAAGCTGAGTTTAAAGGTTTAAACTAAGCGACTGATGTCAATGTTCAATGTATTCGACTCGTTGATGAGTAAAGTACTACTAGGCCTTGCGATCATTTTGATCGCAGGGTTTCAGTATTTATACTGGTTTGGTGAGGGTGGTTATCAAGACCATTTACAACTCACACAAAAAATCCAACAACAAACTGAAATTAATAACGACTTAAAAGAACGTAATCGTGTCTTGGCGGCAGAAGTGTATGATTTGAAAAATGGTATTGAAGCCATTGAAGAGCATGCGCGCTTGGACTTGGGTTTAATCAAACCTCGAGAAACGTTTATTCAAATGAGTACCATCAGTACTCAATATAAGCCTGTTTATATTAACCCTAACGCCCAAATTGATTTGCGAACCAATGAAGACGATGAGCCTGAAACCCCTCCAGCTACCCCATAAATTGTGGGCTATTATTCCTGCTGCTGGCTCGGGTAGTCGCTTTTCTCAAACAGAACTAAAACAATATCAAATGATTGGACAAAAGACCGTACTTGAACATACGGTTTTACGTCTTAATCAATTGCCCTTGCAGGGCTATGTTTTGGCGATTGGTTTAGATGATGATGTTGCTCAAAGTTTGCCTTTTACCAACATGGAAAAAGCACATTTTTGTGAAGGTGGTGCTGAGCGTGTAGACTCAGTACTTAATGCGCTCAATTATCTTTCCACAATCGCTGATGCTGACGACTGGGTCTTTGTCCATGATGCAGCTCGTCCATGTGTCACGCAGGATTGTTTGGTGAGACTGGTTGATACTGCTATTCAGTCCAATACAGGGGCGATTTTAGCTATTCCTGTTAGAGATACGTTAAAGCGTGTGATCGCGGCGCAAGATATTCAAGAAACGGTTGATCGTTCACAACTTTGGCAGGCGCAAACTCCGCAGATTGCTAAACTGGGGGTGCTGAAAAAAGCAATTGAACATGCACTAGAGGCGCAAGCCTTAATTACTGATGAAGCCAGTGCTTTAGAGTTTGTTGGTGAAAAGGTTCAAGTCGTACAAGGGCGCTCCGATAATATTAAAATTACCTATCCAGATGACCTTGAGCTTGCGCGCCTGATTTTGGCGGCACAATAAGAATTATTTAGATTTATTGAGCTAAAACTACAGAAATATGGGTTTGAATGATGTTATCTAAAACACTTTGAACTTATAATTTGCCCTGTCTTTAGCTCATTCAATTTACGCAAATGATACCATCACAGCAGTATCGTTTTTTACGTCAGTCTTTACGTGACGGTAGAAGCATTAAACATGACTCATCTCGCTGGGCTAAATTACATTTAGATCCATGGCTTTTATGCTTTCTGATTTTAAATGCCGTGTTGGGATTGTTGGTTATTTATAGTGCGTCAGCACAAGATATGGGCATGGTATTTCGCCAAGCCACGAGTTTTGCTGTTGGCTTCATTGTGATGATTATCTGTGCGCAAATCCCACCCAAAGTCTATCAGGCCATTAGTCCTTATTTTTTCATCTTCGCTGTGATTTTAATGGTATTGGTCTTGGTGGTGGGCGAAACCCGCATGGGAGCAAGACGTTGGATTAGTCTACCGGGTATTGGTAGCATGCAGCCTTCTGAGTTTATGAAGTTTGCCATGCCTTTGATGATGGCGTGGTACTTTGCAGGCCGCGCATTCCCGCCTAAGTTTATGCATATTGTGATTTCGTTGGGCATTATGATGTTGCCATTTTTATTGGCGGCTTTACAGCCCGACTTAAACCTAGGTCTCTTGATTCCTGGTGTGTGCGTCATTTTCCTCAGCGGTATCTCTTGGCGGCTCATTGCTTTGGCCTGTGGCGCATTGGCTGTTGTGGCTCCCTTACTTTGGATGTTCTTTTTGCAAGAGTACCAAAAAAAGCGAGTGCTCACTTTATTTGACCCAGAGTCGGATGCATTGGGTGCCGGTTGGAATATTATCCAATCCAAAATCGCTATTGGTTCAGGTGGCTTAATGGGGAAGGGTTTTACAGAGGGCACACAGTCACATTTGGGGTATTTGCCTGAGCACCATACCGACTTCATTATGTCTACGTATGCGGAAGAGTTTGGCTTTATTGGGGTGTTCTTGCTGTTTAGTTTGTTTGCAGCCATTATCATTCGTTGTTTGATGATTGGTATGAACAGCTTCCATAATTTTGGGCGTTTATACGCGGGTGCTGTGGGCTTAACGTTCTTCTTCTTTGTATTGTTAAACTCTGGGATGGTGAGCGGGATTTTACCTGTAACAGGTGATCCATTGCCACTGATGAGTTATGGCGGAACCGCGGTGATTACCATGCTGGCGAGCATGGGCATCGTGATGTCGATTCATACCCATCGCTAAAGTCAAAAAGAATCAAGCCAGCGATATTGCTGGCTTTTTTGTGCTTAAAATAAGAAGAAAACGCTAATGGTTTTTTTGAGCTTTATAAAGCACCATATTGCTGCCATGTTTCGCCTGTATGCAGGCTGTCATAATAGTCTTGTAGAGTATTCAAGTCATGGTATTGCGTATAGGCTAGTACTAAAAGCCCAAAAATTAAAGCCGCCTTCAATCGATTTAAACGCAAATGTTGCTGCGGGAAATAGCCTAAGCTAAGTGCGGTGAGTATGACTGAGGGAAGAATGGCAATACTTTCATACTGAGAAAGAAGCCTCCAATGATTGAGATAAATCAGAATTAAAATGAGGCCAATCAATCCCATATAGTTATGGATCTTTTTATTTACAGATGCTTTAAAAACAGTAATTGTTTGAAATATTAAAATCAGACTACTGAAAAGGTATGCGCTTTTTCCACCAATAATCACACTATAGATTGCATTGAATAGGCAATAAGCCAACAACACGGATAGTACGAAAGAATAGAGTTTGGCATAGAGTGTGTGTGAAAAGGGGAAAATCTGTTTCATAATTTGCTCTATTGAAAACTCACATCATATTAAAAGAGGATTTGAAGCTTAACATGCTATTCACTTTTTGCCACTGTGGCATGTTTTTTTAGTGTTGGAGATGGCTTGAATAAATGTCGCGTACGAGTAGAGCTTAGACCACAGATTATTAAACACAGCGTCCCTCCAATAAGTACTGCTGGCACCACAGAAAAATAGCGCGTCATCAGGCTCATGTGTAGGGCACCGAGCTGATTGCCTGAAGTGACTAATATGCCATTTAAAGCCGCTACACGCCCTAATAGTGCTTTTGGGGGGAGTTGCTGTAATAAAGTTTGTCGAATCACCATGCTGATGCTATCAAAGGCACCGATTAAAACAAGGAAGAAGACTGAGAGCCAAACATGGGAGGATAGTGCAAAGGCTAAAGTACACAAAGCAATTGCAAAACTACTATAGAGCATATTTCTCCATGCATTTTGCATCGGAGAATAACAGGTCAACATCAACATCATGATACAGGCGCCAATGGCTGGTGCAGCTCTGAGTATACCTAAGCCTTCAACACCAAGATGCAGGATATCGTGTGCAAAAATAGGCAGTAAGATAATGACACTACAAAAAAGCATGGCGCTGAGATCCAGCAACATACTCCAAAACATTAGTGGATGTTTAAAAATAAACAAATAGGCTTCTTTCAAACTTTTGCTTAAATGTTGTTTATGCGTGCTAGGGAAGTCACGAGCGCTTAATCCGAATAAGCAGATGCTACCCACGCAACACAAGAAAAAAACAATCAAGAGGGTTTTTTCAAGCCCAAGTTGGCCGAGTAAAAGCCCTGCGCATAAGGGTGCTAAAATACCGCCCATTTGCCAAATGAGCGCAGTCCATGTGGCTGCATTGCTATAGGCTGACTCGGGGGTTAGAAAAGGGCGTAATGAATTAAAAGATGGGCTGTAAATGCCTCTAAGTATGCCTAAGCAAAAGATGAGGCTATAAATGCCGCATAAAAGAGTATTTTGTTGAATGTGCTGTTGTTGGTACTGAGAAAAAAGAACAATAAATAATAATGGAAT
Organism: Acinetobacter sp. MF4640; assembly: GCF_002018895.1. Classification (NCBI taxonomy): domain Bacteria; kingdom Pseudomonadati; phylum Pseudomonadota; class Gammaproteobacteria; order Moraxellales; family Moraxellaceae; genus Acinetobacter; species Acinetobacter sp. MF4640. Next base: position 57,914 of record NZ_MVOM01000008.1, read on the forward strand.
TAGAGTGCTACAGCTAAAACTCCACTGCACAATTTTTTGTCGGTTATAGCGGTCAGCCCAGTCGCCACTAATCAGGGAGAGGCAAATAAAGGGAAGTAACTCAATTAATGCAATCATGCCAAGGCTGAGAGGGTTCTGAGTGAGTTGGTAGACGCTATAGGCAATGACGACTTCTTGAATCATGATGGCTAGAATTAAGCACAACTGATTGACACTCAGAAGTGAAAAATCACGTGAACGAAAAGCCAAAAAAGCGTCGGAATGGAAAAGCGACATAAACAGAATAGTTTCAAATATGAATTAAAAAAAGGATGGTGCAAAGTCCATCCTTTTTAGGGTTTAAAGCAGATTACTGTGCTTTTGCTACCGCAATAGTTTCGTCATTTGCAGCCTTAGCCATAGGTGTGTATTTCAAACCTAGTGTTGTGCTGGTGTACTGGCGAACTTGGTCAAGAAGAACAGGATTAGTGCTGAGTTCTTGTTGGTACGATTTTACAATTTCATGTAATTTCGGATTCCATTTACCTTCTACGTGTTGTGGGAATGCTTTCTCAAGCAAGCTCAACATAATATAAGGAGAAGTTGAAGCACCTGGTGAAGCACCTAATAGGGCAGTCACAGCACCGTCTTGTGACGCAAAAATCTCGGTACCAAATTGCAAGCTTGCAGGTTTACCTGGTTCTTTCTTAATGATTTGAACACGTTGACCACCTTGATTCATGCGCCAGTCTTCTGGTTTTGCATCAGGGTAATATTTTTTCAACTCATTAAAACGGTCAGCATCGGTCATCATTACTTGGCTAACTAAGTATTTCACCAAATCAAGATTTTCCATACCCACAGCAGTCATTGGTAAAACGTTGTTCTTCGTGGTTGATTTCAATAAATCAAGCTGAGAACCTTGTTTTAAGAACTTATTTGAATAAGTCGCAAATGGACCAAACAACACATATTTTTTACCGTCGATATAACGTGTATCAATATGTGGAACAGACATTGGGGGTGCGCCTAATTCAGCACGACCATAAACTTTTGCAGTATGACCTTCAGTGACTTTCGGGTTGTCGGTCATTAAGAACACGCCACCTACAGGGAAGCCAGCATATTGCTTCGCTTCTGGTAAGCCTGTCATTTGTAAAAGTTTAACCGCTGCACCGCCTGCACCAATGAAGACAAAGCGCGTTTTCACGTGATCTGTTTTACCTGTAGTGAGGTTTTTAAATGCAACGGTCCACGTTTTATCATCGTTTTGGCTAATGCCAGTCACTTCAGTCGATGTTTGTAGTTTGAAGTTAGATTGTTTTTTAAGGTGATCGACCAATTGAGTGGTGATCGAACCATAGTTCACATCCGAACCGACATCCATGCGTGTTGCGGCTACTTTTTGTGCAGCATCACGGCCATTCATTACCAATGGCGCCCATTGTTTAATTTCAGCAGGATTCTCAGAGAATTTCATGCCATAGAACATTGGGTTTTTAACCATTGCAGCATAACGTTTTTCGAGAAAATTCACGTTATCGCCCCAAACGAAGGCAATGTGCGGCACAGGATTGATAAAGCTATTTGGTTGACCCAAAACGCCTTCTTTCACCTGATAAGACCAGAACTGTTTTGCAACTTCAAATTGTTCCGCAACGTTCACCGCTTTAGAAATGTCCATTTTCCCATCTTTTTCAGAGGTATAGTTCATTTCCATAAAGCCGGAGTGGCCTGTGCCAGCATTGTTGAAGCCGTTTGAGCTTTCTTGGGCAACATTGTCTAGGCGTTCATACATGCGAATTTGCCAGTTTGGCTCAAGCTCGCTTAGATATGTGCCTAAAGTTGCACTCATGATCCCACCGCCGACTAAGACTGCGTCAACAACAGGCTCATTGCTGGTGGTTTGAATTTTTTTAGACGTGACGGGTCTAAATAAGAAAATTACGACTGCAATAATAAGCAGTACGATCAATACCAAAAGGTATTTTAAAAATTTGTTCATGCGATTATGACCTTGGGGAGCAGGTTTTGGATCGCTTTATAGCGAATAGAATAAAAATAAGAAGAATGATAGAGCTGCTTATAAATGATCAGCTTGGTATAGTTGAAGTAATACTTAAAAGCTGAAAAGCGCACAAAAAATATAACTTTTGAGCCTATCACACAGTTCTGATTTATGAATATTTTAGACTAAATATGTATTGACTTAGTAATTTTTATTGTAAATGAGTTGGGTTAAACTATAAATATGAGTGATGTGTAATATTAATCATTGTTTTTATTGGTGTTTATTTTTGTTAAGCTTTGATATTTAAGATATTGATGTTGAATATATATACAGGCATTCAATTTTTTTAAAAGCTAAAATGTATAAATTGGATGCTAATAGAAATAGCACTGTTTATACAAAACTCAGCATTGTTGTTTAAGAAAAAATGAATAAGCACCTGACTTTATTATTTTAAAGCTAATTAAAGTCAGGTGCTGAGCTATTAAAACTTATTCAGTTTCAGCTTGATAAAAAGGTGCATGAGAGCGAGGTAGGGCTGGGCGGCCACGGATTTGATCCGCGATTTTTTCAGCCATCATAATGGTGGTTGCATTTAAGTTACCCGTGATAATCAGCGGCATAATCGATGCATCCACCATACGTAAACTTTGCAGACCATGCACACGACCTTGTCCATCGACTACCGCCATATCATCTTCACCCATTTTACAACTACAGGATGGATGATAAGCCGTTTCAGCGTGATTACGCACAAATTCGTCTAATTCAGCATCGCTACTCACATCTTTTCCGGGACTGATTTCTTCGCCTCGGTAAGGATCAAGCGCAGGTTGCTGCATGATTTCGCGGGTGATTCGAATCGCGTCACGAAATTCCTGCCAGTCTTGTTCTGTCGACATGTAGTTAAATAAAATACTTGGATGATCGAAAGGGTTTTTAGATGTCACCTGTACTCGACCGCGTGAAGGTGAGCGCATCGAACCGACATGGGCTTGGAAGCCATGCTCTTTGACGGCATTGCTGCCATTATAGTTAATTGCAACAGGCAAGAAGTGGTATTGAATATTTGGCCAAGCAAACTCTTTGGAGGATCGAATAAAGCCACCTGCTTCAAACTGGTTGCTTGCTCCAATCCCTGTTCCGTTAAACAACCACTCTGCACCAATTGCAGGTTGATTTTGCCATTTTAAAGCAGGGTAGAGAGAAACAGGTTGCTTACACTTATATTGTAAGTACATTTCTAAATGGTCTTGCAGGTTTTCACCGACACCCGGTAAGTCATGCACGACTGGAATGTCGAGAGATTGAAGTAAGGTGCTTGAACCCACACCTGAACGTTGCAAAATTTGCGGTGATGCAATTGCCCCTGCACAAAGTAGAACTTCTTTATTGGCATAGACCTGAAGCAAGTTGTTTTGATTAGCACCTTGAATATATTCAACACCAATCGCTTGTTTGCCATTGAACAAAATTTGATTGGTCATGGCGTGGGTAATAATGGTTAGATTCGCTCGACCTTTGGCCATATCTAAATAGCCACGTGCTGTGCTTGAGCGTCGACCTTTGGGGGTCACGGTTCGATCCATTGGGCCGAAACCTTCTTGTTGATAACCATTTAAGTCATCAGTGCGTGGATAGCCTGCTTGCACACCCGCTTCAACCATGGCGTGGAATAAAACATTATTGTTTGCTTTAGGCGTGGCAACAGAAACAGGGCCAGCATCGCCATGATAATCATTGCCACCAATATCACGGGTTTCAGCTTTTTTGTAATAAGGCAGACAGTCCGCATAGCTCCAATTTTCAAGACCTTTAAGGCTGGCCCATTGTTCTAAATCCATGGCATTTCCACGGACATAGCACATACCATTAATGAGGGACGAACCGCCTAAGCCTTTGCCGCGACCACATTCCATACGACGGTTGTTCATATGGGGTTCTGGGTCGGTTAAATATGCCCAGTTATAACGACGCCCTTGTAAGGGATAGGCCAAAGCCGCAGGCATTTGGGTGCGAAAGTCGAGACGATAATCAGGTCCGCCAGCTTCGAGTAACAGTACCGAAACATCTGGGTCTTCGGTTAAGCGAGCAGCCAGTACATTACCTGCTGAACCTGCGCCAATAATAATATAATCGTAGTGTTGAGAATGCATAATGATCCTTTTTCTATGGCAGGACCACGTTGCATGAGAACGTGGCCACATGTTGAGTTGAGGATGAAAGAAGAATAAATAAAAATGGAGTAAGGATTTAGATAGTTAAAATTCAGATTTTAAAAAATACTTTGGTATTGACCCAGTTCGACTTGAACCGATTTGATGCGAGTATAGTGTTCAAGTGTGGTGATGCCATTTTCACGTCCGACCCCTGACTGTTTATAACCACCTACAGGCATTTCAGCAGGGGATTCGCCCCATGTATTGATCCAACAAATACCTGCCTCAAGTTGATGAATAATGCGATGTGCTTGGGAAATATCTTGTGTGACCACACCTGCGGCTAAACCATAACTGGTGTTGTTGGCACGTTGAATGGCTTCTTCAATATTGTCATAGCTTAAAATGCTCATAACCGGACCAAAGATTTCATCTTGCACAATGTGCATGTCGTCATGACAGTCGGTGAACACGGTTGGTAATACATATGCGCCCTGAGCAAGTGCTGCTTCGGTGGCACGTTGTCCACCAATCAATAAGGTCGCACCTTGTTGTTTGCCTGACTCAATATAAGACAAGACTTTTTCCATATGCGGAAAGCTGACTAAAGGTCCAAAGTTGGTTTCAGCCTGCATCGGGTCACCTATGCGGATACGTTTTACACGCTCAATCACTGCTTGTTCAAATGCAGCCTTGAGGGTTTGTGGTACAAACACACGGGTGCCATTGGTACATACTTGACCTGAGCTAAAGAAGTTCGCCATCACCGCAATATCGGCTGCGCGATCAAGGTTGGCATCGGCACAAATAATCAGAGGTGATTTGCCACCGAGCTCCATGGTGACTTCTTTGAGGCTAGAAGCCGCAGCACTGGCCATGACCTTTTTACCCGTTGCCACACCACCTGTGAATGAAATTTTTTGAATATCTGGGTGTTCAGTCAACCATTGACCCACTTCAGCACCAAAACCTTGTACAACGTTGAAAACCCCAGCAGGTACGCCTGCTTCAGTATAGATCTCTGCCAACTTTAAGGCTGTAAGAGGGGTCACTTCGCTAGGTTTAAAAATCATGGCATTCCCAGCAGCGAGGGCCGGAGCTGATTTCCAAAGTGCTATTTGGATTGGATAATTCCAAGCACCAATGCCTGCTACCACACCTAAAGGTTCACGGCGCGTGTAGAAAAAACTACTTTCACGTAGCGGCACTTGTTCACCTTGAATGGCCGTTGCAAGTCCTGCGTAGTACTCTAAAACGTCAGCACCAGTGACAATATCGACGGTAGAGGTTTCACTGAACGCTTTACCTGTATCCAGTGTTTCTAGGCGTGCTAATTCGTCATTACGAGCGCGTAAAATATCGACTGCACGACGTAAAATACGGGCACGTTCGACCGCTGTTTTGGCAGCCCATTCACGCTGCCCTTGTACAGCACTTTGTACGGCTGCATCGACATCAGCTTTAGAGGCTTGTTGAATGGTAGTAATGACTTGACCTGTGGCAGGATTGATACTGTCAAAGGTTTGACCACTGGTGGCATTGACATATTGTCCGTGAATATAAAGCGAGTGAAGCTGTACATCATTCATTTTGTTGTTCCTGCCGTATTTGTTGAATTAAGCGAAGTTGCATATCGACATAGTCGTATGCAATAGAACGTGCCAAATCACGATCAAATGCTTGATGACCACTTAAACTTCCACGTAACCATAATCCATCAATCAGTGCTGCTAGACCTTTAGCGGCTTGGCTTGCTTGGGCCTTTGGCATGAGCTGCAAGAAATGAAACTTCAAATTTGAATAAAGCCGTTGGTCATTAATTCGTTGCAGTCGACCTAAGTCGGGTAGGTGCATACTGGCAGACCAAAAATCCAGCCAAACCCGCATAGCAGTGTTGTTGACCTGACTGATGTCAAAGTTGGCATCAATAATGGCTTTGAGCGAATGTTCTGGACTGGGCTGCGTCACCTTTGCTTTATAGCTCGCCGTAGTCTTGGCTAAGACATTGAGCATTTGGCGCATGCAACTGTGAATGAGGCCTTGTTTATCGCCAAAATAATGACTCACAATGCCCGTAGAAAGCTGTGCTTTTTTCGCAATTTGAGCAATAGTGGTGTTGGATAAGCCCACTTCATAAATGACTGCATAGGCAGCATTAATGATTTCTTCACGGCGCTCATGCTCAGGTTTTACTCTACGTTTATTCATGACAATCCAGAACAATTTGCCTTAAATTTAAAGGCGTTAGATTCAATAACTTACATGGAAAGCATCATAGCATTTTTTTATGATACTTTTTATTGATTGAACGTTCAATCAATAAAAAGTACACTTATGGTTAAATTCAAAGCAAAATATTGCTAAATTGCTTTGAGTATTCGACATAACTTTTTATTTATCAAAAGGATGTGTCATAAGGGTTTAATCTCAGGACATCTTTCAAAAAGTGAGCTGATGAGCTATAGGCTTACGGTTTTATACTTTTTTTGAGCTGAGAAAACTCTTATAGTCATGTTGAAGGGAGATATGTGTAGGATTCCTATCAAAATATCGATGAACAAGGGTGGCTCACATTTTAAAACTGTGTAGCAAATGCACCGCATAAATGATTTAGACCTTCAGGTTTAAAGAAGATAGCGTTTTTATTCCTGATAAAAATACTGTCGTTTTCGTTAGTCGATTTTTAAGCTCTCGACCACGAGAAGTTTAAAAATTGGCTTTTGTCTTTTTTTTATTTACTTTCTTGAGGATTGTATGGCGACAGATAATCCAAGAGCAGTTGATGATCAAACATTAGCGCCTAAAGACCGTTTAAATGGTGTGGTCTTTTATATTTCAGCTCTCATTATTTTAATTTTTTCTATTACCACCATTTTGTTTAATGACTTTGCTAACCGAACCTTGAATACGGTTTTGGCGTGGGTAAGTTCAACTTTTAGTTGGTATTACTTACTCGCAGCGACCTTGTATATGGTCTTTGTCATTTTTATTGCCTGTTCTCGCTACGGCAACATTAAATTAGGCCCCAAACATTCCAAGCCAGAATTTAGCCTTTTAAGCTGGTCTGCAATGTTGTTCTCAGCTGGGATAGGCATCGATTTGATGTTTTTCTCGGTAGCGGAGCCTTTATCCCACTATATGCATCCACCTGTGGGTGAGGGGCAGACCCTAGAAGCTGCACGTCAAGGCATGGTGTGGACCCTGTTTCACTATGGTCTAACGGGATGGTGTATGTATGCCTTGATTGGCATGGCATTAGGGTATTTTAGTTATCGCTATAACTTACCACTGACCATTCGCTCTGCTTTATATCCAATCTTTGGCAATAAGATTCATGGGCCGATCGGTCATAGTGTTGATACCGCTGCGGTCATTGGGACTATTTTTGGTATTGCGACAACCTGCGGGATTGGGGTAGTACAGCTGAACTATGGCTTACATGTGTTGTTCGATTTACCTGAAAACCTCTGGATGCAAACCGCATTAATTGTGGTTGCGGTGGTAATGACCATTATTTCAGTGACTTCAGGGGTGAATAAGGGTCTGCGAGTTCTCTCTGAGATCAATATTTATGTTTCTGTTGGGTTGATGCTGTTTATTTTGTTTTTAGGCAATACCGAATTTTTACTGAATGCTTTTGTGCAAAATATTGGGGACTACATTAACCGTTTTCCAAGTATGACTTTGGAAAGTTTTGCCTTTCAACAACCGAAAGAATGGATGAACAGTTGGACATTATTCTTTTGGGCATGGTGGGTGGCTTGGTCACCATTTGTAGGTTTGTTTTTAGCACGTATTTCACGTGGTCGAACCATTCGTGAGTTTGTTAGTGGAACTCTCATTATTCCTCTGTTTTTCACACTTACGTGGTTATCAATTTTTGGAAATAGTGCACTACATAGTGTGATTTTTGATGGTAATTTAGTCCTTGCACAGAGTGTGATTGCAAATCCTGCACATGGTTTTTATGACTTACTGGCTCAGTATCCATGGTTTTCGTTTATTGCAGGTGTAGCCACAATTACTGGTTTACTCTTTTATGTGACCTCAGCGGACTCTGGTGCACTGGTATTGGGTAATTTCACTACTCAATTTACCAATGTCGATCATGATGCACCGCGATGGTTGAGTGTATTTTGGGCCATAGCGATTGGTTTATTGACCCTTGCAATGTTGATGGCTAACGGGATTACGGCACTACAAAATGCCACAATCATTATGGGGTTGCCGTTTAGTTTTGTGATGTTCTTGGTCATGGCAGGTTTGTATAAGTCATTGCGTTTAGAGGACTATCGACAAGCTAGTAGTAGTTTAAATGCCGCACCCGTGGTGGGTAATGTCGACATCCTCAACTGGAAAAAGCGTTTGTCCCGAGTCATGCACCATCCAGGAACAACCGATACTCGGCGTATGCTCGATGACATCTGCCGACCTGCGGTAATGGCGGTTGCCGAGGAAATGCAAAAACGAGGTATCGACATCAGTGTTCAAGAAAGTGCGCTAGAAGAAGATCCAAATCTGTATCATTTAGATTTGATGATTCATTTGGAAGAAGAACAAAACTTTGTCTATCAAATTTGGCCAGTACGTTATATCGCGCCGACCTTTAGTGAGCGTGGCAAACTGGGTAAACGTTTCTACTACCGTCTTGAAACTTATTTGTATGAAGGTTCTCAAGGCAACGACCTAGTCGGCTATACCAAAGAGCAGGTGATTAATGATGTATTAGACCGTTATGAACGCCACATGACCTTCTTACATATCAATCGAATCAGTCCGGGGAATCGTCCCTTATTTCCAGACCCTCAAGGATAACTAGGAGGAACCATGTTGACCTCATATTTACATGCTTTTGCTTTGTTTTTCTCATTGCTGAATCCGTTTTTAATGAGTATTTACATGATTGGCATGATTCGGAACTCTGAAGCTAAAGTGTTTAATAAGGCCTTGATTCAGGGCTGTCTCATTGCCTTTATAGTATTTATGCTGTTTGCATGGGGCGGAGAAGCGATTTTTAGTAAATATTTAAATGTACGTTTTGAAGCCTTTCAAATATTTGGTGGTCTGATCTTCTTGGTGATTGGTTATCGTTACGTATTTCAGGGGGCAGATACCATTGGTGAAATGCGTGGTGCGCCTGAGCATTTGGCAGGAACCATTGCGATGCCTTTTATGATTGGTCCAGGAACCATCAGTGCTGCTGTGGTGACAGGTATGGCACTGCCAATCAGTGGCGCGGCCATGATTATTTTCCTGACTTTGGCGTTGACCTGTGGCTTGATGATTTTAATGAAATTTGCACATGATCATTTACGCTATAAGCATGCCAAATATATTGACCGTTATGTTGATATTGTTGGGAGACTGTCGGCCTTACTGATTGGAACCATTGCGGTAGATATGATTATTAATGGCATTATTGGTGTCATGGCTGAAATGTAGAATCCACGAATAGCGGACCATAAAAAAGCCCTCAGTCAATGAGGGCTTTTTCATTTAACTGAAGAACCAAGTGTAATAACCCCAGATCATCAGTGGCCACGATAGAAACGGGCTAAACAGCCATTTCCAAATCCAGTGGCGTGGCACGAACCCGACGCCGTGGATAAAGCCGCCTGAGATACCAATCATGATATACATCAGCGCACTGTGGCTATAGTGACCATTGTCATCCAACATAGCAGCTGGATGCACTAACAACACCGCTGCAAGTGGAAAGGCCAATAGGCAGGAAATTAGCATCGCAAATTTGTTCGGCTTTTTATCTACAGTTTGGTTTTCCATAGCAACGTCTGTCATGGTTTATTCCTCATCAAGGTCTTGATGATGTTCGATATACAAAGCACTGAGTACACCTGCAAAGCAAGCCATCAAAATGCCGAGAATCCATGCAAAATACCACATAATTTGATCTCCTTAGACACAGCCTTAGTAAAGGCTGTGTGAATTCTCTTTAATGTGTGTGTTGGTAATAACACCCCACATTTTGTAGTAACACCAAGTGGTATAGCACAAAATGAGTGGGACAAAGATACATGCCGCAACTGTCATTACAGTTAACGTCGTTTTACTTGAAACGGCATCCCACATAGTCAAGCTTGCAACAGGTTGAATGCTTGATGGCATTAAGAATGGGAACAGCGCAAAACCAGCAGTTAAAATTGCACCCACGACCGCTAAACTCGAACCTAAGAAGCTAAAGCCCGCTTTGTTTTTGCCAGCTGCAAGCACCACAATCAAACCACCTAAGATACCTGCGATAGGCGCAATCATGGTAATTGGGTAAGTCGAGTAGTTGTTCATCCAGCCATGGTTCGCATTGGTCAACACTTCTTTCGCCAATGGGTTAGCAACACCGTTGGTATCAAATGGAGTCACTAAGGTATAACCTTCGATTCCACCAAAGTACAACCAAGCACCAGCACCTAAGAAACAGATGAGATAAATAATGCCCATAAGTTTCGTTGCTTGTGCTGAGCGTCTGCGTAAGTCACCATCGGTACGAAGCATGAGCCATGCACCGCCGTGTGCGCACAGCATCGATAAACTAACTAGGCCGCAGACTAAAGCAAATGGGTTGAGTAGAGCAAAGAAGCTCCCTGTATAAGTTGAACGGACAGTGTCATCTAAGCTAAATGGTACGCCTAAGAACATGTTCCCAAAAGCCACACCGAAGACCAGTGCAGGCACAGCACCACCGACTGCTAAACCCCAGTCCCATGACGTACGCCATTTGGTATTTTGCAGTTTAGAGCGGTAGTCAAAGCCGACAGGTCGTAAGAATAGGGCAAACAGCACCAACAGTAGCGCCCAATACATGCCTGAGAATGCTGTTGCATAAACCATTGGCCATGCGGCAAACAATGCACCGCCAGCAGTAATGAACCAAACTTGGTTACCGTCCCAGTGCGGAGCAATGGTGTTAATGGCCGCACGGCGTTCTTCATCTGTTTTGCCCACAAATGGCATGATTGCCATAGAGCCCATATCGAAGCCATCGGTGAGGGCAAAGCCAATCAGCAAGACGCCGACTAAAACCCACCAAATGATTTTGAGTAATTCATATTCGATCATGCTTGAGTCTCCTCATTACGAGCTGCTTCAAGTTTTTCAAAATGGTATTTACCAGTATGAAGCGAACTTGGACCAAGACGTGAGAATTTGATCATTAAATACATTTCAATAATCAAAAGAACGGTATAGAACGCAGCTAAAGCAGCGATAGAACCCCATACATCACCTGTGCTTAAGCTTGATGCTGACAAGTGTGTAGGTAGAACTTCACCAATGGTCCACGGCTGACGACCTACTTCTGCAACATACCAACCTGTTTGTGCAGCAATCCATGGCAGAGGCAGAGCGAAAAGCGCGAACTTCAGTAACCATGGTTTGTTTTCTGCATTGCGTTTTGCCACAGCAAAGGTTGCTAGCGCAAATAACAACAGCATAAGGAAACCAGATACAACCATGGCACGGAATGCCCAGAATAAGCTTGGTACGTGTGGAATCGTGTCTTTTGCAGCAGATTTGATTTGATCTTCAGATGCATCAACTACATTTGGTGTATATTTTTTCAGCAGCAAGCCGTAGCCCAAGTCTTTTTGAGTTTCAGCAAAGGCAGCTTTTAGCTCTGGAGAAGTATCACCCGCGCGTAGTTTTTCCAGTTGTGAGTAAGCCACCATACCGTTACGAATACGATCTTCGTGTTGTACGATCAAATCTTTAATGCCTGTCACTTCTTTGTCTAAAGAACGTGTTGCAATAAGACCCATCACATATGGAATTTTCACTGCATAATCTGTAGTCATGGTTTCTTTATTTGGAATACCAAACAAAGTAAAGGGTGCAGGTGCAGGGTGAGTATCCCATTCTGCTTCAATGGCTGCGAGTTTAGTTTTTTGAACATCACCCAGTTCATAACCTGACTCATCGCCCAGTAAAATCACTGAAAGTGTTGAAGCTAAACCAAAAATTGCGGCAATAGCAAATGAACGACGCGCAAACGGAATATCGCGTTTTTTCAGTAAGTAGTAGCTTGAAATAGCAAGGACGAAAATAGCACCTGTCACATAACCCGCAGATACAGTATGTACAAATTTTACCTGTGCAACTGGGTTAAAAATGAGAGCACCAAAATCGACCAGTTCCATGCGCATGGTTTCATAGTTAAATACAGAACCGACAGGGTTTTGCATCCAACCATTTGCAACCAAAATCCATAAGGCAGACATATTAGAACCGAGTGCAACTAGCCATGTCACACATAAGTGCTGCACTTTGGATAAGCGATCCCATCCAAAGAAGAACAGACCGATGAATGTCGATTCTAAGAAGAATGCCATTAATCCTTCAATGGCTAATGGAGCACCGAAAATATCCCCCACATAGTGTGAGTAATATGCCCAGTTAGTCCCGAACTGGAACTCCATGGTTAAGCCAGTAGTGACCCCTAAAGCGAAGTTAATACCGAAGAGTTTCCCCCAAAACTTGGTCATGTCTTTATAAATTTCTTTACCTGAAATCACATAGGTGGTTTCCATAATGGCAAGAATAAAGGCAAGCCCCAGTGTAAGTGGAACAAAAATAAAGTGATACATCGCGGTCATAGCGAACTGGAACCGCGAAAGATCGACCACGCTTTCAGATATCATCAACGTGTCTCCTTGATTGGGGATGGATTGCCAGCAATACGCTCAGCAACTTGATTGTCAAAATTTTTAGGAATCGTTGGGGCGTCAAACCAGATGTTCTTAATAACCATTAAAATAATCACCTTAATGATTAAAATGGCCACAATCTCTCTGGTGACTTTTTGATTGAGATTTTTGGGGACTAAGCTCATTTCACAAAGCCTATTTTTTAACTTGCTTTATATTATTAAACAAAAACATACAAAAGATAAATAGTCTTTAAACTTAAATAAAAAATATATTATTAAGTTGTTTAAATACATATACTTAAAATAATGGTGTGATGAAAAATAAACTAATATTTTTGTATTTTAAAGTTGACCAAATTACTTATGTTTATATTTAAATACCTGACTAAAATACTTGTATATATTTATTTTAAATCCGACTAAAACGCTTATATTTAACGTTCATCGTTATTTTATTGATAATTCATCTTAAGAATATAAAAGTGATAGGGCTTTTAAATGATGGATTTTAACGGATATGAATCATGGATGATTTGATCTGTTGCATATACCACAAGGAAATTAGGAATTAAAAATCGAATTAATATTTAAAAAGTCTTTTATTGTGTCATCTAAGCTTGAAGGCAGAGGCGGGGAGTAAAATTCTCATCCTGAGCTTATTCTGGGTAAATTTTCTTAGAATCCAGAAAGCTGGATTGTAAATGAAAGATTGCTTTGAAAAGATTGAGCAAGAAGATGAGGCAAGGGTTCGATTTAAACAGCGCGTTGTGAGGCGTTTGTTGGAGGCTAACGCAGTGGCCATGGCAAAGGATAAACTTGCTCATAAAGACGTAGAGTGTTGAAATGGGATCAGATGGGGTGCTTGTTTAGCGCGTACTTTCACCACTAAAAAGTTGATTGGATTTTGAAATTTTCTTTGCTATGTAATGCGACTTTTTTAGACGAATGAGAATAATTTGTGACTGAAATTCAAGTTCACCAAACTCAGGTTCAACTTGGACATAGTGGAGTTGACCATATTCATCGCGAACGCGAGCTTGAGCCGAAAAACCAGGACGTGCATTCCCGCTGGAGATAGTCGCCAGACGACCCAGTAAGTTGGTTTGTTTTTTATCTGGTCTGGGTTTAATAACTTGATCCAAACAGTGGATCATAAAAACGGTAAAGAAAATTGCAATAATCAGCGCAGGCAAAATCAGGTAGTAAGCCGAAGTAAAGGCCTGTTCTTTGGCGTAGATGCAGAACTGAAGGAAATAACCTGCAACACTAAAATTAAGTAAGAGAAAAACTACAATCAGTACTTTAGAAAACTTAACGTCCAGCAGCGGAGATTCAGTCAGTTTTTGTGGCGAGAGCCTTTTAAGGAAATGACTTGGGCGAGATTTAAAAAAGTAGCCTAAGGTTTCCACCATGCTGAGTATGACTAAAGTCAATAAGCTGAAATGAAAGAGCATCAAATCAGGGTGATGTAGCAACTCATACATGGTGAACGTCCAATTTCATTATTCTTCTGTGAGATAAATCCCACCGTCAGAATGCACGGTAATCGCTACTTTTTCAAGTGCTTCGCCTTGGCAGGGGCCAGAAATGCATTCACCTGTTTCCACCATAAACAACGCACCATGGGTCGAACATTCAATAAATTCTTGGTCGCGGTCTAAGAACTGGTTTTCCAAAAATTCAAGTTCAACTTGCAAATGCGGGCAAATGTTTTGGTAAGCAAAGAAGGCACCGTCACGTTGGGTGATAAAAATCGTATCCCCTTTAGGTGTTTCAAAAGAACGCGCTTCGCGTTCTGGGATGTCTTCTGTCATGCAAATTTTTTGCATCATGCACATTCCTTTTGCAGTTGTTGGAACAATTCAGCGTAATCTGTCACAGCCAAACGAGGGCCAAACTGTGACACCACTTCACTTGAAATCAAAATTGCAAGTTGCGCAGCTGTATGTAAGCCTAAGCCCGCATTTACTACATAAAGGAAGGCACCAGCAAAGGCATCACCTGCGCCATTGGCATCAATAGCGTGTACTTTACGACCCGCGACACTAAATGTTTCTTGTGCATTTGAAATAAGTGCACCTTCAGCTGAAAGCGTAATCACCACATGCTGGCTCAGTGTTTTGAGTTTTGCTAAAGCCGCCTCAACTGTTTCAGTTTCGGTGTACATCATGGCTTCTTGCTGGTTACAGAACAATAAGTCCACACCATCCGCTATCATTTCATCTAGACCATGACGCGCGTATTGCACCATCGCAGGGTCAGACAGGGTTAATGCAATTTTAACACCATGAGCTTTGGCAATTTCACGCGCCTGCTTAACAGCTAAACGTGCGCTATCGCTGGTTGAAAGATAACCTTCGATATAGAGCCATTTCGCGGTTTTTAAGGGTTCAAAGTCAATCTGTTGTTCAGTTAACTCGGCTGTAATACCTAAATAGGTATGCATAGTGCGTTCAGAGTCTTCACTGACTAGAACCATACACGTGCCTGTTACGCCTTCACTGATTGATTTATCAGTGTTTTTAATGCCTGCTTCGTGCAAACCGTTGAGGTAAGTTTGCCCTAGCTCATCATTACCCACGCGGCATGCATAAAATGCTGAACCACCCAAAGCACTAAAGGCAACGGTGGTGTTGGCTGCTGAACCACCTGAAGCCTGACCTTTATAGCTTTGTGTTTCTTTTAATTTTTTGTAAAGATCTGCTTGTGTTTCACCATCAGTTAACTGCATAGTGCCTTTTTGCAAATGTTGTTGAATAAGGAAGTCGTCAGAGACTTTAAATTCTTGGTCGATTAGTGCATTACCAATTGCAAAAAGATCCACAGTTGCCATGTCTTTTTTCGTCACGTATTGAAAATAAAGCGACATTTTACACCAATGCTCAAGATTGCTGTAGTTTGTTGAGGAAAATTCATTTTATTTACGTGGCAAATGTAGTGAAATGGCTTTGCTCATATTCAAGGAAGTTTAGATGGAAATTTTAATTCAAGCGGCAGAACAATTACCTCCTCAAATACAAGCTTTGGCACAACTCGCAGCAAAAGAAGGATATGAACCGTTGACCCGCTTGATCGAAGAATATCAAAGCGGAAAAAATCGTTTTGATCAAAAGGGTGAAGTGTTGTTATTGGCCTATGATCAAGACCAATTGATTGCCTGTGGCGGTTTAAATCAGCAATGGGGTGAAAATGAAATCGAGGCGCGTATTGGGCGCGTACGCCGTTTTTATGTACATCCTAAATACCGTAAGAGCGGTGTGGGTCGTCAGTTGTTGGCGCATCTAGAAAAATATGCGCGTCCAAACTTTTCTGCACTGTGTTTAAATACCGCAGATTTATCCGCAGCCAGTTTTTATCAAAAGCAAAACTATGTTTTTGTGGAAAATCACCCGAACTATAATTATTTTAAATATCTCATCTAGTTTTACTTTTTGAGAACGCTTCCCTCAAAAAGACTGAAATTTGGAAAGCAGTGAGATGCTTTTCAAATTTCCAGCAAATTACTCGGGTTTTCAGCGTGAAATCTTTTGACAACTACAGCTATAATGCAGGCAGTGTATTAATTATTGTTAGGAGATCACATGACTGTAGATGTCACTGAAACCATTTCTCAAACTG
Source organism: Acinetobacter sp. MF4640 (assembly GCF_002018895.1). Taxonomy (NCBI): domain Bacteria; kingdom Pseudomonadati; phylum Pseudomonadota; class Gammaproteobacteria; order Moraxellales; family Moraxellaceae; genus Acinetobacter; species Acinetobacter sp. MF4640. The sequence continues at coordinate 74,340 of NZ_MVOM01000008.1, forward strand.
TACATCCTGCGTTTCAGTTGGTACGTCAACACCATGTTGAAGCTTTAGACATTTTAGTGTCTGAATATAAACATAAAGTCACTGGGGCAGTGCATTATCACTTGGCCACCAATCACGATGAAAATGTATTCTTGGTTGCCTTTCGCACCCAACCTATGGATTCAAAAGGCGAAGCGCATATTTTAGAACACACAGCACTATGTGGTTCGGAAAAATTCCCTGTTCGTGATCCGTTCTTTTTAATGATTCGTCGTTCACTGAATACTTTTATGAACGCCTTTACTGCGGCGGACTGGACAGCGTATCCATTTGCGACTCAGAATAAGAAAGATTTTCAAAATTTACTTGAAGTGTATTTAGATGCAGCTTTTGCAGCCAATTTGAATCCGTTGGATTTTGCCCAAGAAGGAATCCGCATTGAGTTTGAAAGCGGTGAGCCTGTTTATAAAGGTGTGGTTTTCAACGAAATGAAAGGGGCAATGAGTTCGCCTTCAGATCAGTTGTATCATCAGTTAGCGCATCACTTATTCCCTGAAACCACTTATCACTACAACTCAGGTGGCGACCCTAAAGATATTCCAGACTTGACTTACCCTGAGTTGGTGGATTTCTATAAGTCGCATTATCACCCAAGTAACGCAGTTTTCATGACCTTTGGTAATGAGCCTGCTTACAATCTACAAGAGCAGTTTGAAACTTTAGCCTTGGCGAAGTTTTCAAAAGGTGAAACGCTATTTTCTAAAGAAGAGCGCCGTTTGACTGCGCCACTAGAAGTGACTGAAACCTATGCGGTAGATGCAGAAGATTTAAAAGACAAAACTTATCACATTATTTCGTGGTTATTGCCTAAAGCTAGTGAGATCAAACTACGCTTAGGTATGCGCCTTGTCGAAGGTGTATTGTTAGAAGATTCAGCTTCTCCATTGCGTCATTATTTAGAGACCTGTGGTTATGCACAGTCTACTGGCCCGATTATGGGAGTAGATGATTCAAATTACGAAATGACTTTCTACTGTGGCGTACAAGGTTCAAACCCTGAACATACAGCTGAGTTTAAAGCAGGTGTGTTTAAGGTTTTAGAAGATGTTGCTTCGAAACCTGTCGATCAAAACATGGTGGATGCGATTTTACATCAAATTGAATTGCACCAACGTGAAATCAATGGCGATGGCATGCCTTATGGTCTAAGCCTGATTTTAAATGGTTTGGGCAGTGCGATTCACCACAGCGACCCAGTCACTGTATGGGATGTGGACTCAGCCATTGCTGCGGTGAAAGAAGAATTGAAAGATCCAATGTGGTTGTCAAACTTAATCAAAACTTATTTGATTGATAACCCACACCGTGTACAAATGACTTTGGTGCCAGATGCCAATAAATCCGCAGTAGAAGCAGCGGCAGAAAAAGCACGTTTAGCCGAAATTGGTGCGCAGCTAACAGACGCTGAAAAAGCAGAAATTGAAGCACAAACTGAAGCACTTAAAGTCCGTCAAGATACCCCAGATGACCTTAATCTTTTGCCGAAAGTGGGCTTGGAAGATGTGCCTGCTGAACTGCAAATTGTACAAGGGCAGTTGCGCGAGATTATCTCAAATCGTATCGATTATCCGTTAAATCTTTATCATGCAGGTACCAACGGTATTTACTACAACCAAGTACTGATCCAGATTCCGCAAGATGTAGTGCAGTCACCTTACTTTAACTTGCTGTCCATTTTGATGGGTGAAGTTGGTGCAGGTCAATATGACTATCTAGAACTACAACAACTGCAAACAGCGGTGAGTGGTGGTTTAGGTATGGGCGCCTCTTTGCGTTCTCAAGTAAATGACAAAAATCAAATCAGTGCATGGTTAACGCTGACCACAAAATCGTTGGTGAGTAATTTTGACAGTATCGCTTTGTTGAAACTGGCATTTGAACAACTGCGTTTTGACGAAAAAGATCGCATTGTTGAGTTATTGCAACAACGTAAAACGCGTTGGGCATCTCGTCTGTCAGGTTCAGGACACAGTTATGCCATGCAAATTGCAGGACGTAACCACAGTGCTTTGGCAAAACGTGATTATCACAACACGGGCTTGGGTGCATTAAACTGGTTAGGTGATTTAGTCAGCCGTATTGAAAAAGATGCAGCAGCTTATGATGATTTGATCAATGAATTAAAAGCGATTCATTTGAAACTTTTACAAGCACCGAAACAGTTCTTACTAGTGTGTGAAGAACATCAGTCAGACCGTTTGGTTGAAGAAATTCAAAATGTGTGGGACAAGTTAGCTATTCCTGAGCAAACTGTGAGTTTGAAAATGGCTGAGCAGATCGATACCGATGCAGATGAGGCGTGGTTAATTCAAGCCAATGTTCAATTCTGTTCATCGGCTTATCAAGCCGTTGAGGTGTCACATCCAGATGCTGCACTGCTGATGGTACTGGCAGCGTACTTGCGTAATGGTTTCTTACACAGTGCAATTCGTGAAAAAGGTGGGGCTTATGGTGGTGGCGCAAGCTATGACGGCAATGCATGTTCATTCCGCTTCTATAGCTACCGTGATCCGCGTTTGGCTGAAACCTTCAATGACTTTGAAGCCAGTGTACAATGGTTGCTCAATACTGAGCAAAAGCCACATCAGCTTGAAGAAGCAATTTTAGGTTTGATTGCTGGTATGGACAAACCAGGTTCACCAGCGGGTGAAGCGATTACGGCATGTTATGCACTTTTACATGCACGTACACCAGCCTTCCGTAAGCAGTTACGTAGTCGTCTTTTGGCTGTGAGTTTAGAGGACTTGCAACGTGTGGCGGTACAATACTTGCTTGAACAAAAACCAACGAAAGCTGTGGTTGCACCTATGGCGAAGCGTGATACTTTAATTGAGTTAGGTTTTAGTATTCAACAAGTTCAGTAAAAAAATAAGAGGGTCGTATGGCGTTCAAATCATTTGAGCGTTCAACTTTAGTACTGAGCATGACTGTGCTCAGTACTTTGGGTGTCGCTAAAACACATGCACAAATTTCCGAAGTACCTGCAGCTCCTGCAACAGCCGAAGCATGTGTTGCATTGGCGTCGAATGCAGATCGTTTGGCTTGTTATGATGCATTATTTAAAATTCCTGAAGCGGTAAAACCACATATTGTTTCTGAGCAACGTGCAGCTATGGAAATTGCACCAGAACCTGAAAATATCACAGGGAAGATTGCACAAAGTGTAAGCTCTGTCTTTGCTTCGGAAGGCCCTAAAATATCCCCAAATTTATCTTTAATGGATAGTCGTTGGGAGCTTTCACCAGAAAGCAAACTGGGAACTTGGAATATTCGTGCCTATCAGCCTGTGTATTTAATGCCTGGTTTTTGGACGACAGATAAAAATGAATATCCACAAAGTCCAAATCCGACCAATACGGTGGATGAAGATCAGAACCTAAAGTCAATGGAAGCGAAATTCCAATTGTCTTTAAAAACTAAAGCTGTGGAAAACCTATTTGGGGACAATGGTGATGTTTGGTTGGGTTATACCCAGTCTTCTCGTTGGCAGCTTTATAATAGTGATGAATCACGTCCGTTCCGTGAAACGAACTATGAGCCTGAAGCCAGTTTGGTTTTCCGCACCAATTATGAATTGTTGGGTTTAAATGGTCGCTTACTGGGATTAACTTTCAACCATCAGTCTAATGGTCGTTCCGATCCGCTGTCACGTAGTTGGAACCGTGTCATGTTGAATGTGGGTTTTGAAAGAGACAACTTTGCGCTCATGCTGCGCCCTTGGTACCGTCTAGATGAAGATGCTGGTGATGATAATAACCCTGATATTAAGGATTATGTCGGACGGGGTGATTTAACAGCATTCTACCGTTGGAATGAACATGATTTTTCACTCATGCTACGCCATAGTTTAAAAGGTGGCGATGACGCGCGCGGTGCTGCACAGTTTGACTGGGCTTTTCCTATTTCAGGGAAGTTGCGTGGCCATTTCCAGTTGTTTGATGGTTATGGCGAAAGCTTAATTGATTATAACCACCGAGCGACTTATGTGGGCTTGGGTGTGTCCTTAATGAATTGGTACTAATTTAGAGACATAAAAAAACCACGTTTGATACGTGGTTTTTTTATGTTTAAGTGTTAGGTGTTTTAACCAATTTGAATATCGGCAGTTGGATGTTTTAAACGGCTCTTTTTTGGCGTCGCAATCAGGTAGGCTAGTGTTAAAGGACCTAAACGACCTGCAAACATCAAGAGCATCAGAATAAATAAACTTGCAGGTTGAAGTTCGCCCGTGATGCCGCGTGACAAACCGACAGTACAAGCAGCGGAAATGGCTTCAAATAACAAATCCATAAACTGATGATTAGGTTCGATTAAAGATAAACTAAAGATGCCTAAGAAAATAAGTGCCGAAGTAATAGAGACAACAGCCATTGCCTTAAAAGAGGTTTTTTGAGAAACAGAGTGATTGAACACACGAATTTCATCTTCACGTCTAAGGAAGCTAATCACGCTGAGTAAAACAATAATAAATGTACCTACTTTAATCCCGCCTGCGGTACTCATCGAGCCTCCCCCAATGAACATCAGTAACATGGTCACGAGGGTCGAGGCATCTTTCATCTGTGCCAAATCAAGGCTGTTAAAGCCCGATGAACGAGGCACGGTGGCATGGAACCATGCATTTAAAGCTTGGTCACCTAAGCTCATTGGCGCTAAAGTGAGGGGATTGTTCGATTCAATCGCCCATAAAAGAACAAAAGCAATCAGGTTCAAGCCTGCAATGGTGGATAAAATCAATTTGCTATTGGTACTTAAGCCTTTCCAACGTTTGCTGCGTTTAATGTCCATTAACACCACAAAACCTGTCCCACCAATGATGTATAGCATACTGATGGTAAAGGTAATGAGATACTGACCCGAGAAGCTCATTAGACTGTTGGGAAACAGTGAAAAGCCACCGTTGTTAAATGCGGATACACTATAAAAAGCCGCATAAAACAGAGCTTGATTGAAGTTGTAATCTTCTAACCATGCAATGGTCAAAATAACCGTGCCGATCGCCTCAAAAAATAAGGAATACAGCAGTACCCCTTTAATGGTGAAGGATACTTTGGATAAGCTGGTTTGACCAATGGTCTCTTGCGCCATGATTTGTTGCTTTAAACCGAGTTTGGTCGACAGACTCAGTGCGGCTAAAATTGCAAAAGTCATAAAGCCTAAGCCACCAATTTGAATCAGCAGCATGATGATGATTTTACCTGTTACGGTAAAAGTTTCACCGACATTCACCACAGACAGTCCCGTAATGGTGACTGCTGAGCTAGCGGTGAACAAAGAGTTAATCCAACTGAGTTCACCGTGGTGTGAAATGGGTAGCTTTAATAATAGAGTCCCAATAATAATAAAGCTCAAAAAACCCAAAGCCAGCAGGCTGGGCGGGCTTAAATTAATGGTACTGTTTTGCGGTGTTTGCCAGTCTTTGACTTTTTTCATGATTTGAACCGTGCTGAAAGACGACGTAATGTTTCAACTAAACCTTCAACAACTAGAATATCACCCACTTGTAAAATTAAATTGGGATCAATGCTGTACAAAACGTCTTTGCCGCGTTTATGGAGTAATGTTTTCACATCAGGTGCTTGATCCATCAGTTGGCGGAAGCGAGTCCCTTGCAATTTTTCATCAATTTCAATTTTGACAATATAGTGATTATCTTCAAGTGCCATATAGCGACTGACCATGGGATAACATAAAGACTGCGCAATCCGCACGCCCATGTCCTCTTCAGGGTGAATAATTTTACTGATCCCTAAATGGCTTAAAATCATATGATGTGACTTTGATTTGGCTTTGACCCAAATTTTTTCAACCCCAATATTTTTGAGGTGCAGGACACATAAAATACTGGCTTCAATATTTTCACCAATTGCGACCACCACGGCATCGCAGTTTTTAATATTTAATTCATCGAGGACATGTTCATCTGTTGCGTCGGCGATGACAGCATGGGTCACCTGCTCAGAAATATTTTCAACATATTTTTTTTCACTATCGATACCAATGACATCATGTCCCAGTTCAATGAGTTGAGTTGCAACTGTGGCTCCAAAGCTTCCTAAACCAATCACTGCAAATTGTGCCATGTCATCTTTCCTTTAAATTTTTTTATACGTCGATTGTTAACGAATGTTGTGCCAAATTTCACAAGATGTCATCTTTATACAGACACGCTTTTTTCGATCAACCGCGCTTTGCCTTATACCAATATATCACTCATCCAAAGGAGTATATAAATGCGGAAGACACTGTATGAATCCCTCAGGATCGCGTTTCCAGAATTGAATGATACCGCAATTCCAGAAGAACAAGATGAGTTCGAGCACTTTGTACGTTGGTTGAATAGCTATTATTCAAACATTCAAAAAATAGAACTCGATGATTTTCGACAAAATGGTATTGATGAATGCCATCGACTTAAACAGTTGGGTATTGACTTAGACGAGCTGAAAAACCAAATCAATGATGATATGGCGTCTTTTTATCAAATGTATGACAGTGAGGAAGAAGAAACCTCAGACATGCATGGTTATGATTTTGAATTTAGTTTTGATGTTATTTTTAACCACATTAAAATTTTTATTGAGCCTTATGAACTCAGTTTACTGGTTATCGAGCGGGAGAACCCCTATTGGCTGTTGGTACCGCATAATGATGAACTGATCGATAGAATTATTGTTACGTATAACCACACGTTTGGTGATGAAGAGCCGATGCAGCTCATAGAATAAAACCGCCTCGAAGGGCGGTTTTATGTATGTATTGAATCTTTTATTTTAAGAAACGTTGATAACCTAGGTTATTGGTAATTTCTTCATATGGATACGAAATACTTTCTAAAGTTTCAATCAAACCATCTGGGTTTTGTTTCGCATCACTTGCTTCTAAACCAACAAGGACACGACCTTCCGCCGCACCGTGGTTACGGTAGTGGAATAGGGTAATGTTATGCGTAGGGCCAAGGCGTTCGAGGAACATTAACAGTGCACCTGGACGTTCAGGGAACTCAACACGGAACAAACGCTCATTTTCAAGGTCTGCATGACCACCAATTAGGTAGCGAATATGCAGTTTTGCTACTTCATCATCAGACAAGTCATCGACATCGAACTGAGTTTTCAGCGCTTCAAAAATATCGTGACGCTCTTTTTCACCGCCTTTTAAGCTAATCCCGACAAAGACTTGCGCTGCACTGGCATCACTCGCACGGTAGTTAAACTCGGTGATATTACGACCTTGTAGTGCTCGGCAGAAATTCAGGAATGAACCTTTTTTCTCTGGAATGGTCACAGCAAAAATAGCTTCTTTGCGTTCACCCAATTCGGTACGTTCTGCAATATAACGTAAACGGTCAAAGTTCATGTTTGCACCACATACAATTGAGACGATGTTTTGCCCAATTAGCTCGTGTGTTTCAACATACTTTTTAATCCCTGCCAAGGCCATCGCACCCGATGGTTCAACGATGCTACGACATTCATCATAGGTGTCTTTAATTGCGGCACAAATTTCATCGGTATTGACTAAAACCACTTCACGCTCAACGATCGGGCCTGAGTTATCCGACTTTTGTAGTTGAATCACTTCAAATGGTTTTTCACCAATCTGTGCTACAGCCGTACCGTCGGCAAATAAGCCGACTTGAGGTAGTACTACGCGTTCACCTGCTTCAAATGCGGCTTTTAAACAAGCAGATTCGTCATATTCAACAGGAATGACTTTGACATGTGGTGCAACATCGCCTAAGTAGGCTGCTACACCAGCAATCAAACCGCCACCACCCACAGCGACGAAAACGTAGTCGACATCGCGCCATTGACGCAAAATTTCATTGCCAATCGTGCCTTGACCTGCCATGACCAGTTCATCGTCATAGGGAGGGATAAAACTCATACCGTCTTCTGCGGCACGTTGAATTGCGTATTTGTTGGCAACATCAAAAGAGTCGCCGTGGAGAACCACTTCACCGCCTAAGCGTTTGACTGCCTGAACTTTAATATCTGGGGTAGTTTTCGGCATCACAATAATGGCACGAATCCCGAGTTTTTTACCTGACAGTGCTACGCCTTGGGCATGGTTGCCAGCAGATGCAGTAATCACACCACGTTCAAGTTGAGCTCTAGGAAGTTGGCTAATGCGGTTATAGGCACCGCGCAGCTTAAATGAAAAGACTGGTTGTAAGTCTTCACGTTTAAAACGAATGTTGTTATTGAGTTTCTCACTAATTCGAGGTGCCGCTTCGAGTGGAGTTTCGATTGCAACATCGTAGACTGTTGCTTGTAATATTTGTCGAACCAAACGAGACAGCATGTTAATTTCCCATTTAACAGTTTAAAATAGAGGATCATTGTAACAAACCCATGTACATTTGGGCTGTAAAATCAGCAACAAATGTCAAAAAATAGTTGAGCCAAATTATGAGTCTGTATGCTACCCAAGATGAAAAAAAGCAAGCTGCTGCAAAAGCTGCCTTAAAGCACTTACCTAAAGGTGGCATTTTAGGGGTGGGTACAGGCAGCACCGTAAATTTCTTAATTGAACTTTTACCAGAGCTTCAGCTTGAAGCAGCTGTGGCAAGTTCAGAAGCAACGGCTGAGCGTTTAAAGAAATTAGGCATTGAAGTGGTTGATATGAACTCTGTCGGCGGTTTAGATGCCTATGTCGATGGTGCAGACGAAATTGACCGTCATATGCATATGATCAAAGGCGGTGGCGCCGCACTTACTCGCGAGAAAATTGTGGCTTCAATTGCGAGAAAATTTGTTTGTATCGTTGATGATTCTAAGTGGGTTGATCAATTGGGGCGTGACTTCCCACTTCCGATTGAAGTGATTCCAATGGCTCGTTCAGCTGTGGCACGTAAAATTGTAGCGCTTGGTGGTGATCCTGCTTACCGAGAAGGCGTGGTGACGGATAATGGTAACGTGATTTTAGACGTTTATAACTTAAATATCTTAAATGCGCTTGAGCTTGAAAAAACCATTAACGACATTCCAGGTGTGGTGTGTAATGGTATTTTTGCAATCAATAAAGCAGATGTGGCAGTTGTTGCAACAGACAGCGGTATTGAAGAACGTACCGCTGTTTAATTTTAAATCTTCCCTAAGCTCTTTTTTGAAAATAAGGGGCTAAAAGCAAAAACATTTTTATCTTATGTTTTTCTCCCTCCTTTCAAAAAGGAGGGGGTGGATGATTCAATAAAAGAATAATATTAATGACCTTAGCAGACCTACCTGAGATCCAAATCACTCATCATGCACGTGCGACCCGGTTACGACTTCGCGTTGAACCAACTCAAATTCGTTTAACCGTGCCTAAGTTTTGTAGCAAACGGCAAATTCAGGATTTTTTAAATCAATCTGAACAGTGGATGGTTGAAACTTGGCAGAAGCAACAAGCCAGTCTGCTACAGATAGATCGAACCCTTCCCACAGAGTTGCGGTTATTTAATCGCCAAAATGCTTTAACGGTGAGCTATAAAACACAAAAAAATGCGTATATTTTGGATGAGGATAATCACCAGCTTTGGATCAGTGACCGTCAGCCCGAAAGTTATTTAAAATCTTTTGTAATTGTATATGCCAAACAGCACTTGCCTATTTATTTGCAACAGATTAGTCATGAAACTGGTTTAAAATTTGCACAATGTTCAATTCGTCAGCCCAAGACCCGCTGGGGGAGTTGTAGTGCCAAACACGATATTATGCTTAACAGTGCTTTAGTGTTGTTTCCTGAAGCCATTACCCGTTATGTCTGTGTGCATGAACTCGCACATACGCAACATTTTGATCATAGTGCACGTTTTTGGGCGGAAGTTGCCAAATATGATGCCGCTTTTCAACAGCATCGAAAAACCTTAAAAACAACCGCATTGCCGTATTGGTGGGCAAGCGCTTAAAGTTAATTTTACGTGCAAAATTTAAAAATAATTTCTTCTGATTGATTGAGCGTTAGTCAAAAAATGCTCTAAACTTCATGATCTAAGATAAACATTCCTCAATTTCAGTCCAAAGACCTCAAATGTGAATTTTACAGATATCCACTATTTTATATTAATCGTTCTAGGTGTTTAGTCCCAGATTTTAATGGGAAGCTTACTTTTAATATGTCATTTTGCTTTTAGAGCTCCCTCATATTTATTGTGGCTCGGGCTTGGATATATTGTGCCTTCGTTTTCTGTGGCGGCACAAAGTTTTATGTCGAATAAGCAGTTGGCTTTTTCGGCACCCATTTTAGGCAGTATGTATTTGTTTGGTGCATGGGCCAGCGCTTATGCCATGGGCTTAAGAAAGAATGCCAATGCACGTCCATATTGGTGTCTTGCCTTGGTCGTGATGGCTTTACTTTCACTCAGTTATTATTCCTACGTAGATGATCAACTGTGGATCAGAATGCTGATTCTGAACATTTCAATTGCATTGGTTGAGTCTTTGGTTTTGTTTTCAATGTTTAAACATTATCAAGGGATTGATTTGCTCAATAAAATAGTCGACTTTTCTTACTTGTTTATTGTGCTGTATACCTTTGTTCGCGGAATCATTGTTTTTCTCTTTTTAAGAAATATTGAAGCAGACATGCTGGCAAATTCAGTTTGGTGGCTGATGATGCTTGCTGCGAGCATTATCTTAAGTATGTGGTTTGCAATAGTGCTGCTCGGAACCTTAGTACGCGATATTATCCATCAACTCAATGATGAGCGACTAAGAGATCCGCTAACGCATTTATTCAATCGACGTGGCTTTAACGAAGCGGCTAAACGAAAGTTGCATCAGCTCTCTAAACAGTCTTATTTCTTGCTCATGTGTGATATTGATCATTTTAAGAAAATTAATGACACCTATGGGCATTTGGTGGGTGATCAAATTTTACAACAAGTCGGTCAAATTATTGGGCAAAATGTTCGTACGCAAGATTTAGTAGGGCGTTTCGGCGGAGAGGAGTTCATTGTCTTATTGCAAATTGATGACCCAACGCTGGCTTATAATATTGCCAATCGTATTCGTTTAGGTATTGCCGATGCACGATTATCCTCAAAAAGTATTGCCGTGACAGCAAGTTTTGGACTGGCTGCAGTACATCAACCCAACTTAAAATATGCCATACATACTGCCGATCAATTGTTATATCAGGCGAAACATTCGGGACGAAATCAGATTGGTTTTGAGCCTGCACAGAGTATATTGGATGTGTCTCATTAGGTGTCGATAGCACTAAAAACGCATAAATTCCAAGTAAAACAGTTTAGAAAGCAGAAACTTCCTGTCATACTAGGCAGTTACGAAATGGACAGTTTAAGTTTGAGGTAATACACGTGATTTCAGTTGGTATTGTCGGCGGTACAGGTTATACAGGCGTTGAATTGTTGCGTCTTTTACTACGACACCCAAATGTGCAAGTAAGCGTATTAACATCGCGTACAGAAGACGGTCGCCGTGTAGATGATATGTTCCCAAGCCTACGTGGACATACCGAACTCAAATATTCAGATTTGAATATTGATGAACTGAAAAAATGTGATGTGGTGTTCTTTGCGACACCGCATGGCGTTGCCATGAAGTATGCCGAAGAGCTTGTGGCTGCAAATACTAAAGTGATTGACCTTGCCGCAGACTTCCGTTTACAAGATTTAGAACAGTTTGACAAATGGTATGGCATGCAACATGCGTGTCCTGAACTGTTGAAAGACTCAGTTTATGGTTTGTCAGAATTAAACCGTGAGCAGATTAAACAAGCCAATGTCATTGGTAACCCTGGTTGTTATCCAACAACAGTACAACTGGGTCTAGCGCCATTATTTAAGCAAAACGACACATTAGTTAAACCTGAAAGCATTATTATTGATGCGAAATCGGGTGTGTCTGGTGCAGGTCGTAAAGCCAGCCTTGGTATGATCTATTCTGAAAATGCAGATAATTTCAAAGCTTATGGCGTTGCAGGTCACCGTCATCATCCTGAAATTGTGGAAGCGTTGGAAAATATTTCAGGTTTAAAAGAGGTGTTTAACCACATTTTATTTGTCCCGCATTTGGTGCCAATGATTCGTGGCATGCTGAGCACGATATATGTGGACTTAACCGATGCGGGTGAAGCTGCTGATGTGCAAAGTTTATATGAACAGTTTTATGCCAATGAAGCTTTTGTCGATGTGATGCCTGCTGGAAGCTCACCAGAGACACGTTCTGTGCGGGGTGCAAATCAGCTGCGTATTGCGCTGTATAAACCACAACCGAAAAAATTGGTGGTCATTTCAGTACAAGACAATTTGGTTAAAGGGGCAGCAGGTCAGGCCGTTCAAAACATGAACTTAATGTTTGGATTTGCTGAAACTGCAGGCCTAGACGGAATTGGTTTATTACCATAAAAAACGTTTTAGAACTTCACACACATTTAGATTTCGATTTAAATGTGTGTTTTGAATTGAATCAAAATAAGAGATGACGATGCCGAACACTGACACAAATATGACGTCACAACAGCCTGAACCTGCAAAGCCGTTTTTACAGACCAATAAGCCCTTGGCAATTGGTGCTGCAATATTGATGGTTGCAAGTGGGGTATTGGGCTATACCGTCGGACATCGTCAGGGTTTAACGGTGGTAGGTTTTGATGCAGATGCTGAGCAACTGGTCGAAGTGGTACAAAAACAAAAGACCAGTCTGGATGCATTAAATAAAAACTATAATGCTGCTGTTCAGGAGCGTGACGTTGCTGTGACCAATTCAAATGAGCTGTATTTGTCATTGCAAAAAGCTCTGGATCAACAAGCGCAATCTGAAACCACTGCTGTGATTTACCGTGAGGTTTTACGTCAACGCGGCGGTATTCCACTGGCTGTGCAGCATATTGCGATTAAACCTTTGCCTGAAAATGCATTTGAATATCAACTTGATTTGGTTCAAGTCAGTTCATCTAAACGTCCAGCTTCAGGTACAGTTGAACTCCGACTCATTCGTGGTACAGAGGTTTTAGTTGTACCGCTTGAAGACAAAAACTTTAACTTTGAAAACTATGAGCGTTTAACAGGGCGTTGGACAATGCCTAAAGGCTTTACGCCGCAGTTTATCGAAGTCCGTTTAACAGGTAGCACACCAGTGACACGACGCTTTAGTTGGTCACGTGGTGAAGCCGTAGAAAGTCAATCAGCATTTGTCTCTGAAATTCCTCAGGCTGAGGCGAATGCACAATAATTGTGAATTGTAAGTTTATGGGTATCTCTAAGCGTTCAACGTGTTTAAATGAAATCAAGCAGTCTTTTCATGAATCTGGCTATGTCGATTGGCATATCAGCCCGCGCTTGAGCAATGATGAACCGCATGAAGAAGAAAATGGGGATGTCGCTGTCCAAACCGCGCCACCAGAACTTAAGCGTCCTCCACTCTATGCTGTCGTTTTAATGAACGATGACTACACCCCAATGGACTTTGTTATTGAAATTTTACAACAATACTTTGCTTTGAATCTTGACCAAGCCACTCAAGTAATGCTAACTGTACATTATGAAGGAAAAGGTGTTGCAGGCGTTTACCCGAGAGACATCGCGGAAACAAAAGCAAACCAAGTCAATAATTACGCTCGGTCTCAAGGTCATCCTTTACTTTGTCAGATTGAGCCGAAAGATTAAGGGGGTTCCATGCTCAGTCGTCAATTAGAAGTATCCTTACGTTTGGCTGTTAGTATGGCTCGACAAAAGAGACATGAATTCCTAACCGTTGAACATTTATTATTGGCTTTACTCGATAATGATTCGGCCGTAAATGCATTGAAAGCCTGTGGTGCAGATATTATTGTGCTTCGCAAAGAGCTTGAAGAATATGTAGAGCAGCACACCCCTAAGCTGGGCGAAAACAGTGATCAAGCCCCGCATCCAACCGAAAGTTTTGACCGTATCTTACAACGTGCAATTTTCCATGTGCAATCAAGCGGTGGTGATCGGACGGTTGAAGGCGCAGACATTTTAGTGGCGATGTACTCTGAGCGTGATTCTTTTGCAGTTTACCTCTTAAAACGTCATCAAATTAATCGTTTAACACTGACACAATACTTGGCCCACGGCACACGTAAAGACGAAGTGCAAGTGGAAGAGGAAATTGAAGATCTTGATGGTGAATCTGCTAGTTCAAGCAACGCAGGCCCTTTAGAGCTGTATACAACCAACTTAAATGTTGAGGCACAAAAGGGTAAAACAGATCCTTTAATTGGTCGTGAAAAAGAAATTGAGCGTGCAGCACAAATTCTATGCCGTCGCCGTAAAAATAACCCGTTATTGGTCGGTGATCCTGGCGTCGGTAAAACATCGATTGCTGAAGGCTTAGCTTGGCTCATTGTCAATGGTAAAGCACCGAAACCATTGGCAAATGCTGAAGTGTATAGCTTGGACATTGGTGCTTTGGTGGCAGGAACCAAATACCGGGGTGACTTTGAAAAACGTTTAAAACAGCTTTTGAACGCGTTGAAAAAGAAACCAGAAGCAGTTTTGTTTATTGACGAAATCCACATGATTATTGGTGCAGGCTCAAGTATGGGCAGCACAATGGATGCGTCAAACTTGATTAAACCCGCTTTGGCCAATGGTTCATTGCGCTGCATCGGTTCAACCACATTCCAAGAATACCGCCAAGTCTTTGAAAAAGACCATGCATTGTCACGTCGTTTCCAAAAAATTGATGTCAATGAGCCATCTATTTCAGAAACGATTGATATTTTACGCGGTTTGAAGAGCAAGTTTGAAGATTTCCATCATGTTAAATATGATGACAAAGCTTTAATTTCTGCGGTTGAGCTGTCTGCGAAGTTCATTAATGATCGTTTCTTGCCGGATAAAGCCATTGATGTTATTGATGAAGCAGGGGCACAACGTCGTCTGAAAGCTGAACAAGATGGCACCTTGATTACCGTGGAAAATATTGAAGATATCGTGTCGAAAATTGCACGTATTCCACCAAAAACCGTATCTAAAGATGATAAGACCGTTCTTGAAAATCTTGAACGTGATTTAAAACGTGTGGTCTTTGGTCAAGATGAAGCCATCGAAGCTTTAGGCTCAGCAATTAAACTGTCGCGTGCAGGCTTAAAATCACCAGATAAACCTGTGGGTAGTTTTGTTTTTGCAGGCCCAACTGGGGTAGGTAAAACAGAAGTCACCAAGCAGCTTGCGAAATTATTGGGTGTTGAACTGGTTCGCTTCGATATGTCGGAGTACATGGAGCGCCATGCGGTTTCACGTTTGATCGGTGCGCCTCCAGGTTATGTCGGCTTTGACCAAGGTGGTCTGTTGACTGATGCGATTCATAAAAATCCGCACTGTGTATTATTGCTAGATGAGATTGAAAAAGCGCATCCAGACGTGTTCAACTTATTGCTACAAATCATGGATCATGGTTCATTGACCGATAACAATGGTCGTAAATCAGACTTCCGTAATGTGGTGTTGGTCTTGACCACAAATATTGGTGCGGAAAGTATTTCTCGCGTGAGTATTGGCTTCATGGACCAAGACAACAGTAATGATAACCAAGATGCGATGAAGAAAGCGTTTTCTCCAGAGTTCCGTAACCGTTTAGACAGTGTGATTCAGTTTAAAGCTTTACCTACGACAGTAATTGAAAATGTAGTGGATAAGTTCTTAACTGAATTGCAAGCACAACTCGATGATAAAAAAGTCATTCTTGAAGTGGATCAGAGTGCGCGTGAGTGGATGGCTGAAAATGGTTATGATCGTTTAATGGGCGCTCGCCCAATGCAACGACTCATCCAAGAGCATTTGAAAAAGCCACTGGCTGAAATGATTCTATTTGGTGAGCTTGCAGAACATGGTGGCAATGTTGCGGTCTCTGTGAAGAATGAAAATGGTAAAGCGGTGGGTTTAAAACTTGAAGTTTTTGAAGACCAAACGGCTGAGCCTGCTTAAAGATCGTTACATAATTTAAAACCCGTGTTCGCACGGGTTTTTTTATTGAAAAAGTATTTAACAGTTAGAAGTCACAAAAGTAGGTTGCATGGATATTCAATTGACGAAAGTTTTAAGTACATTTGTACTATTTTTGGTAACTGCTGTGATGGAAATATTGGGCTGTTATTTCCCTTATTTGATTTTAAATCAGGGAAGAAGTCATTTGTTGTGGATTCCCACTGCTTTAGCGCTAGGTGCATTTGTGTGGTTGTTGACATTACATCCGGCTGCGTCAGGACGTATTTATGCCGCTTATGGGGGAATTTATATTTTTACTGCGTTGTTATGGTTGCGTTATGTCGATCAAGTTTATTTATCCCGTTGGGACCTGATGGGCGGGGCAGTGGTATTGATTGGTGCGACCATGATTATCTTACAACCACAGGGATTGGTTCGCTAAAGTAGAGAACCAATCGCTAAAAAAGTACTATTTGATACCACAGTCTTTTTGCTTTAATTCTAAATCGTAGCTATTTTTCTCAGAGCTGAGCTGTAATTTTACAGTGTAGGGGTTATTGCGTTGATATTGATGCTCGAAGAAAATATTGCAGTTTTGCACAACATTCTTTTTAATCACTTTTTGAACTTCTTTTGACCCCAAATCTTGCTCAAACTGCGCAAAATCAGGGGTAATGATTAGACCTTTAAGCTCAGTACGGTCTGCATATAGGTTAAATTGTTCAATGATGGTGTTGTTATCAATTTCAATTGGGAGGGTTCGAGAGTCTTCTGCAGTTAATACAGTTAGAATCTCGTTCAGGCTTTCAGGTTGTTGAATTTTAAAATTTGCATCAATAATTTGTTTGGACTGTAAGTAGTCATCAAATTCTGAGGCTTGAACCTGAAAAAAAGCAGAGCTTAGAATTGTAGCAAGGCACAGGCCAGTTTTTTTGAAATACATGGAAAATATCACTTATAAAAATTATGTTCAGATTATAGCTTTACCCGTATAAAAAAAGCACCCTTAGGTGCTTTTCGTTGGAAAAATTAATTAATCTTTCTTAGTATTTTCATTGATTAAAAACTCAACCAATGCTTTTTGTGCATGTAAGCGGTTTTCAGCTTCATCCCAAACCACGGCATTTTTATGGTCGAGCATCTTTTCAGAAATTTCTTCGCCGCGATGCGCAGGTAAACAATGCATAAATAAACAATCAGGATGAGCAAGATCCATAAGATGTTCATTCACTTGATAGTCTGCAAAAGCAGCTTCACGAATTTTTTGCTCTTCTTCTTGGCCCATGCTTGCCCATACATCGGTCACGATAAGGTCTGCGTTTACGGCAGCATCTTCAGCTGAGTTAACCAGTTCTGCACAATGTGCAAATTCACTTAAAAATTCTGCTTTGGGTTCATAACCTTTAGGCGCAGCAATTTTTAACTTAAAGCCCCACATATGCGCAGCTTCAATATATGAATTACACATATTGTTGCCATCACCAATCCACGCTACCGTTTTGCCTGCAATAGGCCCACGGTGTTCAACAAAAGTTTGAACATCTGCAAGTAGTTGGCAAGGGTGGTGATCATCGGTTAAAGCATTAATCACAGGAACTTTTGAATAAGAGGCAAAACGTTCAACAATGTCATGTCCAAAAGTACGGATCATCACAATATCCAACATGCTTGAAATCACGCGTGCTGAATCTTCAATCGGTTCACCACGACCCAATTGGGTGTCTCGTGGAGAGAGGAAAATTGCACTGCCACCAAACTGGCTCATGCCTGCTTCGAACGATACACGGGTACGGGTGCTCGATTTTTCAAAAATCATACCCATGACTTTACCAACAAACGGTTGGAATACTTCGCTGTTGTGCTGTTTACGCTTTAGTTCGATACCGCGTTGCACAACTTGGTTCAGTTCTAAAGTAGATAAATCGCGTAAGGTAAGAAAGTGACGTAGAGCCATTGTTACTCCACAATAATTGCTGAAAACCGAAATAGGTACAGAACAACAATTAGTTGTTGGTTGGTGAAAAGAAAAAAGAGAGTCGATTAATATACTATATGCAAAGGAAATTGCAAAAAAACTAGACTTTTTGATGACCTGCTAAGAAGCGATCTACACAATAATGAACATATTCTAGATTTTCTTGTTCATTTTCTTCAACATAGATGTTCATGAGTACTCGCCACTCTAATTCGCGCACAATGCCAAAAAAAAGCTGCGCAGAATAATTCGGATGTTCACATCGAATAATACCTATTTCATCTGCTTTGGTTAAAACACAAGCCACGGCATCTTCAATATGTTTAGGTCCTTGTTTGTGAATATGAAAGGCCAACTGCGGATTACGTTGTACTTGTTCCATAATGAGTCTTAAAAAAGAGGCATTTTCTGGAAGCACAAGATGCGTTTGAATATTTAAAATGGTTTGTATTAAATAAACGCGCAAATTGTCCTTAGTAAAATCAAAAGGTATACAAATATCTTTAAAAAACAGCTCACGACGGTAGTCACAAATGGCTGTAAAAAGACCGTCTTTATTTCCAAAATATTTGTAAATCGATGCTTTTGAACCACCCGCATGGTTGACAATATCATCAAGTGAAACCGCATCGTAGCCATGTTGCAAAAACAACTCGTTTGCACTTAATAAAAATGCAAGACAGCGTTCATGACCTCGTTTTGTGTGAGGTATGTCACGTGTAAGGGGTTCTAGTTGAACTGAGTCGTGCATATAACTAACAACAGCCTAATAAATGTGGATCTCTGGTTGCTATCATAGCAAAAATATGCACACATTGTTGTTTTGGGGCTTATCTGTTTACCACTAAAGCCCAATGCATGGAAGAAAATTACACAATAAAAACGTGAACCATGGGACTAAAGTTTTAGAGTGATCATTCTAAAATGTCATAGCCAATTCAGTCATTATGGCTATACTCAAAACTCGAAAATTAAAGCAAATGCCGTGGAAAGGACGATGACAGAACAAAGATCTGCAGGCTTAAGATTTAGACAAGCACTAGAAGTGGAAAAACCATTACAAATTATCGGTACAGTCAATGCTTATGCAGCAATGATGGCGAAACAGGTGGGCTACAAGGCCATCTACCTTTCGGGTGCTGGTGTAGCCAACTACTCTTATGGATTGCCTGACTTAGGCATGACCAGTCTGGATAATGTTTTGGAAGATGTACGCCGCATTACCGAACGTGTAGACACTCCGTTACTGGTCGATATTGACACCGGTTGGGGTGGGGCATTTAACATTGCCCGTACTGTGAAACAAATGATTGCTGCAGGCGCAGCCGCAGTGCACATCGAAGACCAAGTAGCACAAAAACGCTGTGGCCACCGCCCCAACAAAGAAATCGTCACCCAACAAGAAATGGTTGATCGTGTTAAAGCCGCAGTCGATGCCAAAACCGATTCAAACTTTGTGGTGATGGCACGTACCGATGCCCTACAAAAAGAAGGCCTACAAGCGGTGATTGACCGTGCCTGTGCTTGTGTAGAAGCCGGTGCCGATGCGATCTTTGCTGAAGCAATGACCGACATTACCATGTACAAAACCGTCTGTGATGCAGTCGGTGTTCCAGTACTAGCCAACATTACCGAATTTGGCGATACCCCGTACTACAGCAAAGAACAACTGGCAGAACAAGGCATCTCGATGGTGCTGTACCCACTGTCACCGACTCGTGCCATGCAAAAGGCAGCACTGGAAGTCATGCATGCCATTCGCAATGATGGTACCCAAGTCAACGTCCTCGACAAAATGCAACAGCGCAAAGAACTCTACGAATTTCTCGATTACCACACCTTTGAAAACACATTAGACAAGCTGTTTAAACAGGAGAATTAAAAATGGCTGAAGGAAAAGTCCTCACAGGCGCAGGATTGCGCGGACAAGTCGCAGGAAAGACAGCACTATCAACCGTAGGCAAAAGCGGGGCAGGTTTGACCTACCGTGGTTATGATGTTCAAGACTTAGCAGAAAACTGCCAGTTTGAAGAAGTCGCTTACCTAATCTTTTTTGGTGAACTACCAACAGCAGCACAGCTCACTGCCTATAAAGCTAAACTCAAATCACTGCGTCAACTGCCACAAGCACTTAAAGAAGTCCTTGAGCGTATCCCAGCAGATTCACACCCAATGGATGTGATGCGCACAGGCGTTTCAATGCTAGGTAACCTAGAAACCGAACAGTCATTTGAACAGCAACAAGATGTTGCAGACCGAATTTTGGCGACTTTGCCTGCTATTATTTGCTACTGGTATCGTTATAGCCATGATGGTGTGCGTATTGAAGAAAATACGGATGATGATTCAATTGGTGCACAATTCCTTCATTTATTGCGTGGTGAAAAACCAAATGAACTGCATGAACAAGTGATGAACGTATCACTGATCCTTTATGCAGAGCATGAATTCAACGCATCGACTTTCACCGCACGTGTATGCGCATCCACCTTATCCGATATGCATTCATGCATTACCGGTGCAATTGGTTCACTGCGTGGTCCATTACACGGTGGAGCAAACGAAGCAGCGATGGAAATGATTGAAAACTGGACGTCACCTGAAGAAGCTGAGCGAGAAATGCTGGGCAAACTGGAACGTAAAGAAAAGATCATGGGCTTTGGACATGCAATCTACAAAGACAACGACCCACGTAATGGCATCATTAAAATCTGGTCTGAGCGCTTAGCCAAAGATGTCGGTGACACGGTACTGTACCCAGTTTCAGTCCGTTGTGAAGAAGTGATGTGGCGTGAAAAGAAACTGTTCTGTAACGCAGACTTCTTCCATGCATCGGCATACCACTTCATGGATATTGCGACCAAGTTATTCACACCAATCTTCGTGATGAGCCGTGTGACAGGTTGGGCAGCGCATGTGATGGAACAACGTGCAGACAACCGTATTATTCGCCCAAGTGCGGACTATACGGGGCCTGAACTGCGTAAAGTAGTGCCAATTGAAGAACGTTCAGCGGCTTAAAATAAAGCTCTGATACATTATAAAAAAGCCTCTTCGGAGGCTTTTTTATATGCAATTTTTTTGTTGATGTTTCGCACAGCTTAATTCATATAAATATTTAATTTTAATGAAATAATAGATAATTAAAAGAATAGAGTTGCTATAATCTCGACCGTTTATTTCTTCATTTTTATTGTAATTTATTTTATGAAACATAAGTTTTTGTGTGTATCAGCACTATTTTTGGGGTTGTCTCATTCTGCTTTCGCCATGCCATTTGACCCGCTTATTGGAACATGGAAAGTGATTGATGATCGGACTGGGTATTATATTTCAGATATTGTGATTCGTAAGAATTCTAAAACATCACAATATAGTGCAGTAGTGACCAAGTACTATCCTTTGGCTGGAGCGCCTGTGAGTGATGTATGTAGTAAGTGTCAGGGTGGGCTTAAGGATAAACCGATTTTTGGTATGCAAGTGCTGAATGGTTTAATGGGTGATGCAACAGGTCAAAAATTCGCAAAAGGCCAATGGTTGAATCCTCAAGATGGCCGTGTGTATAACATCAATATTGCGCAGCTCAATGCAGGTAAAGATCAGATGAAGGTACAAGCCACAGCAAAAGATACGAAAGGTTTGAGCAACATGACATGGAAAAAGCTTTAAGTCTTTTGATTGTGTCGATAAAGCCATTGCACTGTCATAGTGCGGTGGCTTTTTTATGGATAAAAAAGCTGGAAGGGTATTTGCTAGACTTGTTGAATCCGTATAAAAAGGAAAAATCATCTTTCGGAGTGCTTGGTCAAAGAAAATGTAGTCTTTTAATCGATGAGATGTACGTCATGACAGAGAGATGATTAAGATTTACTTAATTGATAATGATAACTATTATTATATGTTAAGCTTCAGCATCTCATGGCTGTGTATACGAAAAATGACTCATCTTTATAGAAAGATTTTTACTTCTCTGCTTTCGCGAATTTTTGGCTCGTTGTTGATCTTGGGTGCCAGTTTAAGTATTTATGCGAAACCTGAAATGAAACCTTTACCTGCAAATATTGCAGAAATAGGCTCGGCTTATTACAGTTTTAAAGTCAAAGAGTTTGCAACTACAGATCCAAATAAAAGCTATAGCGTTTGGTTAGGTATTCCAAAGACAGTACAGAAGACGCAGGACGCATATGCATCGGTCTTTATGCTGGATGGGAACGCTGCGATGTCCCATCTGAATGAAAAAATACTCAAGTCTTTGTATGAAAATGATGCCCCTGTAGTGGTTGCCATTGGTTATAAAACCAATTTGCCATTTGCCACAGCTTTTCGTTCACTTGACTATACTCCAGCAGATTTATTAACCGCAAAACCCACTCAAGATCCAAGAAATCCAGAGCGGATGAGCGGGGGAGGTGCTGATTTTAGAAATGTGATTTTGAAGGATATCGCCCCTTGGGTTGAGCAGAATGTAAAGTTGGATGCGCAAAAAAGAGCGTTATGGGGGCATTCCTATGGAGGGCTTTTCGTGCTTGATAGCTTGCTCGATGGGCGTTATTTCAGCCATTTTTTTGCTGCAAGTCCATCACTTTCTTGGGCAGATGAGCGCATGATGCAAAAAATTAGAGCCGTAAAATTAGTCAAAGAGCCACAAAAACATGTATTGCTGATGGAAGGTGATCTTTTAACACATACTGGAACACAGCAAAGCGCTAATTTTGATGCAAATGGCATTAATAAAAATAGAGAAATTTTGTCTATATTCGATCAGCAAGGCGTAGAGGCTAAATTTTTAATCTATCCAAATCTAAAGCATGGTGAGGTTTTTAAGGCGTCTTTATTAGACGTGCTCTCAAATAAATTATATTGATGGTATTTAAATTATCCTGTCTTGTCCTGAAATAGATTGACAGTATTCCACTTCAAACCGAGTTAAGCAATTAGCTCGGTTTTAGTTTGCTCATACATCTGATTCGGGGTGTTCATATTTAAACTTAAATGTGGTCTATAGTAA